>JAOACV010000009.1 GCA_026417675.1 Verrucomicrobiia bacterium | reverse complement strand
GCGCTGGGCTATCCGATCTATCGCTATTTGAAATCGCCGGTGGAGAAAGCGGCGCAGGAGGCGGCGGTGACGGAGGTGACTTTGAAAGACGCGCAGAAACTGCCGGCCGGCAGCGCGCTGATGTTCCGGTTCGGCTCGAAGCCAAGCCTGCTGATCCATCACAGCGACGGCACGTGGACAGCGCTGAGCGCGGTCTGCACGCACTTGGGCTGCACAGTGCAGTATCAAGCCGAGAAGCAGCGCATCTTCTGCGCGTGCCATGGCGGGGTCTATGACCCGAAGGACGGCCGCAACGTCAGCGGGCCGCCGCCGAAACCGTTGCGCCGCTATGAGGTGAAGGTCACCGACGCGGCGGTGGTGGTGTCGAGGACATAGCGCGGGCGATGAAGGCACTCTGGTCATCCATTTACGCGTGGGCGGACGAGCGGCTCGACTTGCGCGAGTGGGTCGAGTTCGCGAAGAAGAAAACCGTGCCGGTGCACCGGCATTCGGCTTGGTATTACTGGGGCGGCATCGCGATGTTCTTCTTCCTCGTGCAGGGCGTCACGGGCGTGTTGTTGCTGCTCTACTACCGGCCGGGGCCGGAGGCCTACGACTCGGTGCGGCAGATCACCTACGACATCAGCTTCGGCTGGCTGGTCCGCTCGGTGCATTCGTGGGCCGCCAACCTGATGGTCGCGGCGGTCTTCGTCCACATGTTCTCGGTCTTCTTCATGAAAGCCTACCGCAAGCCGCGCGAGTTCGGCTGGTGGAGCGGCGTCCTGTTGTTGCTGCTGACGATGATGTTCGGGTTCAGCGGCTACCTGCTGCCCATGGACGAGCTGGCTTTCTTCGCGACGAAAGTCGGCATGGAGATCGCCGCCTCGCTGCCGTGGCTCGGACCGAAGATGGCCGATCTCGTGCGTGGCGGCCCGGACGTGTGCGAATACACCGTGCATCGGTTCTTTGCGTTGCACGTCGTGGTGCTGCCGGTCGCGTTCACGGGACTGCTGGCTTTTCACCTGTGGCTGGTGCAGAAACACGGCAACGCCTCGCCGCCTTCGGAGGAGGCCAAGCCCGCCAGCGAGCGCCAAACGATGCCGTTT
Organism: Verrucomicrobiia bacterium; assembly: GCA_026417675.1. Classification (GTDB taxonomy): domain Bacteria; phylum Verrucomicrobiota; class Verrucomicrobiia; order CAIQCK01; family CAIQCK01; genus JAOACV01. Next base: position 14,817 of record JAOACV010000009.1, on the reverse strand, counting down.
TTCCCGAACTTCCTGATGCGCGACTTTGCGATGTGGCTGGTCGCGTTCAACGTTCTCTGCGTGCTGGCGTTTCTGTTTCCTTGGGACCTCGGCCCGCAGGCCGACGCGCTGAAGCCCGCGCCCGCCGGGATTCATCCGGAGTGGTATTTCATGAGTTCGTTCCAAGTGCTGAAGGTCTTCGGCCAGTGGTTCCCCGGCGCGCTGGGCGAGATGCTCGGCATGGTGGTGTTCACCGCCGGACTGGTCCTGTGGTTCCTGGTGCCGCTTTACGACGGCACGAGCGCATCGGGCCGGCGCGCGATTCGCGCGACGTGGTTCGGCCTGTTCGCGCTGGCTGTGCTGGTTCTCACAACCATTTGGGGCTACCTCGCGCTTTGAGATTCCTGACATGAACTACCCCTTTTGGAACGTGCCCTACATCGGCGGCGGCTGGGTGATCGGCCTCATCGCGATCTTTCATGTCATGATCGCGCTCTTCGCCGTGGGCGGCGGCAGTTACCTTGTGCTGGCCGAACAAAAGGCTTTGCGCGAAGGACGCCGTGACTGGCTGGTGGTGTTGCGCGGCCACTCGAAGTTCTTCCTCATCCTGACCGGCGTGTTCGGCACCGTGTCCGGCGTCGGCATCTGGTTCGCCATCGGCCTGGCCAATCCGGAGGCCACCAGCACGCTCATCCACAACTTCGTCTTCGGCTGGGCGATGGAATGGGTCTTCTTCATCGTCGAGCTGACCACTGCGGCGGTCTATTACTACACGTGGGGCCGCGTCAGCGACTCGCTCCACGTCAAGGTCGGCTGGCTCTACGCGGTCTCGTCGTTCTTCACGCTGGTCATCATCAACGGCATCCTCGCCTTCATGCTCACGCCGGGCGAGGCGTGGCTGGCCGTGGCGGGCACAGGGCAGGAGGCGAGCCGGTTCTGGCAGGCATTCTTCAACCCGACCTATTGGCCCAACCTCGCCATCCGCTCGCTGATCTGCGCCTCGCTGGCCGGCGTGTGGGCGCTGGTGACGTGCAGCCGGATTGACGGCGCCAAGGAACCCGCGTTGAAAACGTCGCTGGTGCGCTGGAGCGCCAAATGGCTCCTGCCGACATTCGTGTTGCTGCCGGTCGCATTGGGTTGGTATCTCTGGACGGTGCCGGAGTCGCAGCGCGCCCTGCTGCGCTTGGGCATCTCCACCATCGGGTCCGGCATGTTCACGCAGGTCACGCGCGTGGCGCTGATCGTCGTGCTCGCGTCGGCGAGCATCGTGGCCGTGACGTATTTCTTCGCCTGGCGCTCGCCGGTGGAATTCAACTTCAGCCAGGCCATGAGCGTCGTGTTGCTGGCCCTGATCGCCACCGCGTCGGGCGAATACGCCCGGGAGACCCTGCGCAAACCCTACGTCATCGGCCGCCACATGTATTCCAACGGCGTCCGCGTCACCGACGTGCCCAAGCTCAACGCCGAAGGCTACCTCACCCGCTCGCCTTGGAAAGTCGCGACCCACGACACGAAGCTGGCCCGCGGCGAGGCGATGTTCCGCGGCCAGTGCATGGCCTGCCATACCGTGGACGGCTACCGCTCCATCAAGCGGCTCCTCGGCGAGCGCAACCGCGAAGCCATCGGCAACCTCCTGACCATCCTCCACGAACACAAACCCGATTCGCCCTACCGCGCGTTCATGCCGCCCCTAGTTGGAACGAAGGACGAGATCGAAGCTCTCGGCGACTATCTGGCCACCCTGACGGCCCCGGAAGCCGCCGAGGCCGAAAAGCCGGAGGAAAAAGCCGCGGGCATGGAGAAACAAACATCGGCTGCATCGCCCGGCAGACGCTGAAAGACTGGCGAAGTGTTTCTCGCGGCAGGGTGCGGATTGCCGAGCGCCGTAGGCAGGAGGAAGACGGTTGCGCCGGCGCCGACCTACGCGGTCTTCATGCTGCGCACACAACTGCCGCAGTAGCGCAGCACGTAGTAACGTTCCAATTGGTGAAAGGCCCGGCGAAGCTGCTCGAACACCTCGAAGGTTTCTTCGGGCGGCGCGCCTAAATGTGCGTGCGCCCAACGCACGACAACGCCCTGGCCCACGAGGAGGACTTCGATGTTCTGGCAAAGCGTCAACTGACTCTCGGACAGCGCCCCGAACCGGCGGGCGCAGTCGGCTGCCGGCGGCGCTTCGGCGGCGGGGAGCTTGCCTTCAATCACGCGCACCAGATCATGGAGCAGCAGGCGCAAAGGCTCCGTGGCGCTTTCCTTCAGGTTGATCCCCGTCAGCACCGCATTCTCGCTCAGCCGTCGCAGCCACCCGGAGCAAATCGGAATCTCGTCGCGCTGCAGCATCTCGACGATCTGTTTCTTCAGCGACTTGGAGGGCGTTTCGGCCTTGCGAGCTTGGATGGGTTCCTTTGGGTCCATGATGCGGCTCTACACCGGCCATCGTAGGTGCAGTGTCATCGAACCACTACGCGAGCCTTGGTTTTTTTTTGACCGCAATTGCCGGACGCGGTATCGGCTACGCGCTCGGATATCAAGCCAACAGCGCCAGCGATCCGAGACCGTAAAAGGTGTATTCCACATCCGCACGGTCATCCCATGCGCCCCCGCGAAAGCCCCCGCCTCGCATGGCCAGCGCGCGCGTAAACCGAATCGCGGCCGCGCGATCCGCGCGTCGGAGCGCGCCGAGACCATCCAGCGTCAGCAAGGCCGTGAAGGTCGAAAGCAAGTCCGCCGTCGGCGCAACGCTGTTCGCGCGAAAACCGCCGTCAGCGTCTTGCAAGGCCAGCAAACATCGCACCGCGCCCCCGGCAAATCTTGAGGCGCGGCCCAGCCATGAGAGCGTTGCCGACTGCCGCGCCAGCATCGCGCCTAGGCCGACTGCCGCAGCCGTCGGGTTGGTTCCGCTGCGCTTCATCACCGGCAGTTCCACGAACCCGCCATCGTCGCGCCGGCGGGACTTGAGAAAGGCGGCGAACCGCCGCGGTTCGCGCAACTTTTCGCCAGCCATCTCGCAAACCAGCGCGGCCAGGAACGTGTGATACGTGCTGCCCACCGCGCCGCCCGGGGTTTTGGAATAGCCGCCGTCGGGACTGCGATGTGTTTCCATTGCGGCAAGGACATCTCGACGCCAGTTGGCGGGCAAAACCTCCGGCCCGCCAACGGATCGGATGAGCCTGGCTGCGTAGAGCAGCGACAGCAGATCAATGATGCTGCTCGGCGGGAATGGTTGCTGCCGGATGAAACCGCAGACGCGATCACGAATCGCCGGCGTGAGGGCGCGCAAGCCCGCCAGCGCGCGCAGGGCAAAACCGGTGTAGTAAAGGTCCGGGTGACCGGCGCGATCTGGGAATCCTCCGTCGCGACGTTGATTGGACACGATGAACTCGCGGTGCGGCGCGAGTTGTTCCGCCGGCACTTTCGCGAGTCCCGCCGCCAAGCGCGCATCAAGCTGGTCGAGGTAGGTTGATGAGGCCATGTCAATCCAGCGTCAGCGGCGCTTCGCAAGGTAGGCGCGGAAGATTTCCAGCGTTTGCTCCGCCATGCGTTGGTCGCTGAAATCGCGATGGACCATTTCCAGCCCGTGCCGGCCCAGTTCCGCGCGCAGCACGTCGTCTCTGACTAGGGTTGCCAATCCATCGGCCAACGCCTGCGGATCTTTGGGCTTCACCAAGACGCCACCGCCCGTCGCCCGGATCAGTTCTGGAAACGCGCCGTGATCGGGTTGCACGACCGGCGCGCCGTTGGCCATTGCCTCCAACACCGGCAAACCCTTCGGTTCAGGATGAACGGTCGGCATCGAGAACAGGTCGAGACTTTGCAGAAACTCGATCTTCCGCTCGCGGTCCAGCTCGCCCACATACTCAAACTCGCCGGCCAGACCCCATGCGGTCATGTCGCGCTCGATGGCCGACAGATAGTCGCGGTCACCGAGCCAGCCGCCCGCGCGCAATCGCGTGGGTCTGACGCCCGGTATTTGTCGCAGCAGCCGATAGGCCTCGCACAATAGGTGCAACCCTTTCTCTGGCGCGATGCGGGCGAAGTAGCCGATGGTGACACGTGACTCGTGATTCGTGGTTCGTGGGCGCAGTTTGCAGCCGTCGAGATTCAGACCGGGCCATACGACATGGATTCGCTCGCGCCCCACGCCGAGGTAGTTGGCCATGAGGTCCGCGTAGTAATGGCTCATCGCGATGAAGCCGTCGGCGTCGCGACTGCGGTCGCGGAGCAGGGCGTGGGCTTGCGCGCGAGACGGTTCGGGCAGGCCGTCGAGAAAGAGGTCTTCGCCGGGCAGACCGCAGATCACCGGCACGCGCAGCTCGCGTTTGATCTCGCGCGCCAAGCCGACCAGCAGCGCGTTGGTCAGGCAGACGATCTGCGGGCGGACGTGGCCCTTCAGCCACGCGATGAGCTTCTTGAGTTCCTTGCGCTGGTTGCCCTCCTCGGCGCGCAGCATGGAGACGGTCAGTTCGCCGAGTTCCGCCGGATGCGTGCGCCCGGCGAAACGCGACGCCAGCCGCAGCAGCGCGGGCGAGTCCAAAACGCGATCCAGCCACCATGGGGTGTGCCGGAACAGCGCGAACTTCTGTTGGAGATAGACGTTGACTCCGCCGAAGAAGACGCGCGGGAGGCTGACATTGCGTTCGTCGGTCCGCGTCGGCGTGTAGGTCGGGATCAGCGGCACGTCGTGGCCGAGTTGCGCCAGTGCCGTCGCCAGCGTGTTGTCGTGGATGCACGCCCCGCAATACATGCCGGCTGCGCCCGCGGCGATGTAGGCGATTCTCACGGCGGCGGCTCAGGCTGCGCGCCCCGGTTCGGGCATGTGAACGGGATCGCGGTCCAAAACCGTGTCCACCAGGAAGCAGAGCAGCTCCCGCAGCGCGTCCGGCGCGGCGTTTTCGGCGATGGCCTTGGCGCGGTCGCGGAACTTCTGGACCATCGCCTCGGCTTTCGCGAAGACCTTGTTGGCCGTGTAAATCTGCCGCACGCGGCGCACGGCGCGGCCGGAGTTGGCCTTGTCGCCGAGGATGTGCCGCAACTCGGCCTTTTGCTCCGGCGTCGCCGTTTCCAGCGCGAGGGCCAGCAGCAACGTCGGCCGCGCGCTGACCACGTCTTGGCCGCGCACCCGTTTGTTGTCGTCGTCGCCCTCCCAGTCCTTGAGGTCGTTGATGATCTGGAACGCGACGCCCAGATGACGCGAGAACTGCGCGATCAACTCCTGCTGCCCGTCCACAGGTCCGGCCATGCGCAGGCCGGCGTAGAGCGCCACCTCGAACGCCGGCGCGGTCTTTAGCGCGTAAATCTTCAGCGCGTCCAGCGACCCGATGCCCTTGTCCACCGCGTCGCGCCACGCGAGTTCGGCGCCCTGGCCCTCGGTCAGTTTCTGGTGCGCCTGCGCCAGCCGGTCGAGGATGTCCGCGACGACCTCGGCGCCGAGCGCCCGCGATTCGCGGCTCACGAGCCGATAGCCGAGGCCGATCAGGTAATCGCCCACGTTGATCGCCGTCGCGACGCCGTAACGGCGGTGCAGCGTCTCCCTGCCGTAGCGGTAGGTGTCATCGTCCTCGATATCGTCGTGGACCAGCGACGCCTTGTGGAAGACCTCCATCGCCATCGCGACGCGTTTGACCGGATCAGGCAACTGCGGCAGCGCGTCCACGTCGGCCAACTGCGTGGCGTGGCCCCCCTGCATCGCGTCGCAGGCCGCCAGCGTGATGAACGGCCGGAACCGTTTGCCGCCGCTGGCCAGCCAGTCGTAACCAAGTCTGTTCCGTTGCCGCGATCGGGTCGGGCGCAGCGGCCACGCGCTTGAGCTTCGCCTGTCTCGAGTCGCGGTCGTTCCCATCGCCCACAGGGACGATCGTTTCCACCGGCGCCGCCGCAAGCCGCATCCGCGGCGCGAGCGCGTCGAGCATGGCCCCCGAACAAATCTCGTTGGCGAGTCGCAGCAAAGGCAGATAGCTCCGCGTGTGTTGGACCGGCCGCCGCGTGCGCAACCGCACCACCTCGGCCACCCAATCGGCGTCCACCGAGGAGTCCAGACAACTGTTCGACAGCAGCGGCACGGCCAGCGCCGGCACGCCGACCGCCCGGACCTTGTCGAAGGCCCGCTCCAGCACGTTGAGACACGCCACGCCGAGGATCGCGTCCACGCGCTCCGTGGTGATGATTTTCAGCACCGTCGGCGTGCCCTCGGCCATCAATACGCGGTAGCCCAGCTCGTCGGCGCTCACCTTGAAGTCGGCGACGTTGCACGAGCCACACTCTTTGCAGTTCGGCCCCGGCCCGTTCGCGGCGGGCGGCTTGCTATGCACGCATTTCAGGCATCGCGGCAGCAGCAGCAGCCGGCGGTTGAAATCCACGGCCATGAACTGCTCGCGCCAGAACTCGTTGCTGACCGTCACCATCGCAAACCCAAGATAGCCCGCCGGCAAGTCCAGTTCGCGCAACAGCGTCTCCGCGTGGCTGCGCAGCGTCTCATGCGTCGGAGGATGCGACCGGTCCAGCCGCTCCGCCACACGCGCCGCCGCGTTGCGGATCATGGCGCGCAACTCTCTCGTCGGCGGGACCAGTTTCAAATGCGCCGTGGCGGTTTCGTCGCGCTTCTGTGCCGGCGCGAGCGGTCTCGACGCCGGCGCGCGCGTCACGACCGGGCTGGAAGCCTTGGGCACTTGGTTCTTCATCAACGAGTCTGTTCCTTACCACCGACCGCGGCCCGCCGCAACGCCGCTGTGGCAAAAATCAATGGATACAGCTTTTCGAAATACCAGAGCTTGGCGAAGTAAAAGCCGATCGGCGCCGACTCGCCGATTTTGCCCGCCGCGACACGCTGCAGGAGCCATCGCGTTCCACGCGTCAAGCTGGAACGGCGGTCCTGCCCGCCTTGCCCCGACGCGCCGGCTAGTGCGTTCACCGCGAGCGAGGTCTCCTCGACACTTGACGGCGCGCCCGCTGCGCCACCCCAGCCGCCGTCGGGGTTTTGCGCGCCCATCAGCCACGCGAGACCGCGACGCGCCGCCGGGTCGTGGGTCAGGCCCAATTCCTGATACGCCTCCAACACGCGCGCCGTGCCATAGACCGGGTTGCCTTCGCCGTCCGCATGCTGGTTGCCAAACCACAGCGGCAGCCACGAACCGTCGGGCTGTTGCGCGCGTGCCAGATAGTCGAAGCCTCCGGCAATGGCGCGCCTTGTTCGTTCCGCATTTTGCATTCCGCATTCCGCATTCCATACGGCCAAGGCGCGCATTGCATGCGCCGTCAGGTCCGCGCCGCTGCGGTCGAAGGGCAGGTTGGTCCAACCGCGGCAGAACGTCGGCCAGCCGCCGTCGCGGTTTTGCAAATCGAGCAGCCATTGCACGCCATGCCGCGCCGCCTCGCGCGAGTCGGCGTTGACCGGCAGCTTGCTCAATGCCAGCAACGCGCCCGCTGTATCGTCCGCGTCCGGCACGCTGCCCGGCAGATGCGTCCAGCCCCAGCCGCCCGGCGCGGCATTGGTGTAGGGATGACGCGCGCGAAACTGGCGGGCGAGAATCCAGTCGCGCGTCTGTTCGCCCATCCGCCCCTGTGAGGAGCCGGATTCCGCCTCGTCGCCTCGGCGGCTACGGTGGTCATTCAAGTCACCCCCCAACGCATTCACCGCCAGCGTCGTCAGCCAACAGGAGAGATTGCTGTCAATCGGCCAACTGCCGTCGGGGCGCGCCGCGTTGACAAGTAATTCCACGCACTTGCGCGACACCGGATGGTCTGCGCGTCCCGCGCTGGCCAGCGCCATCGTCACGAAGCTGGTGAGCGGCGTTGCCTCAAGAAAACCGCCACTGCTCGGCTGGATCGCTTCGAGCAGGCGCAGGCTGCTCTCGATCGCCCCGGCCCGCACAACGCGCAACAGCGGATTGCGCGGCGGACGCTTCGCGAACCGCGCCTGCCCAATCGCAATCAGCGCCGGCAGCGCGTAGCTGACGACCGGCAGACGCAACGCGGCGAAAAACCGCGGCGGCAGGCACGCCAATTCGAACGGCAGCGGGTCCACCTCGCTCCAATCCGCCAACCCCGCCAGGGCGCAGGTCATCAGGATCGGCGCCGCGAAGGTTTTGTCCTTGCCGTAGCGCGCTCGAACCGCCTCGATGCCGCCAGTTCGGGTGATGTATCCCTCCGCGCGGTCAAGGCTCTGGCGGTATTCGTTTGCGGCCCCGGCGATTTGAAACGCCGCGCGCGCCAGCATCGTCGTCGAGATGTTGCTGAAACTCTTCTCCGTGTCTCCCCATCCGCCGTCGGCGTTTTGATGATCGGCGAGATAGCGGAGACCACCACGGATAAGGTTATTGCAGAGCGCATTCCGTGGCGCGGCGCGCGCCGGTTCTTCGGGGGCGCGCTCGCCGCGTGACGGCATGCGGCCGGCAAGGGTCAGCGCGCACACTGCGGTCGCCGTCGAGAGCGGGGAAGCGGAAAGCTCCCCGGCCCAGAAGCCATCGGCGTTGCGCTCGGCCAAGAGAGCGGCGCGAACGGTCTGGTGGCATTGATCAGTTTCCGAGATAGTCGGGTCTGCGCTCACAGTTCACGCCTGCAACGATCTCTTTGGGATCGCCGAGGAGCTGCCACGCGCCGGGGTGGATCGCGTTGCCCGAACGGGCTGATCGCCGCAAGGCGGAAGAATCGCGTTCGGAGAACGCAATGCACCTGATTTGTCGGCAATATCGTCGTGTGGCGCATCTGGAATCTCGGGCGGCCCGGGTTCGCGCAGCTTTTTCGCCATCCATGCGAAGCGGGTTTTCCACTGAAGACGTTGCAACCGGCCGGTGACTTGAATGAACAGCCGCTTGGCCGCGCCGACACCGGCCGCGGCCTGGTTGTCCCAAAACAGGCTGGGAATCCATCTGAAGTTCAGATCGTAGCTGAGCCGGAACAAGCGCCAGTGGTCGGCCGTCATGTCGGCGATGGCGAACGGCTTGCCGCTGTCGGGTTGCACGGGCGCATGGAAGATGGGGAAGATGCAGAGCCGCTCGCGGTAGAGCCGTTCGACGAGGCGCACGGTTTGCCGCACGTCGTCGGGCGTCTCGCCGGGCAAACCGAGAATGAGGCTGACGAACGGGAAGAAACCGGCGCGCGTCATCCGGCGGCAGGTTTCCTCGCAGAGCGCGGCCCACGCGTCGGGTTTCCAAGGGCGGATTTTGCCGCCGCGCGCGTTGCGGTCGAGCAGGTCGCCGCTGGCGGTCTCGACGCCGAGGTTGATCCACAGGAATCGGTGGCGCTGGCCTTCGGTCAGCGTGGCGGCGACCTCGCGCAGGTCGTCGTCGCTGAATCGCGCGGCGGAGATGATGTTGGCGTGGTCGAGTTGGATGATCCGCAAGCCGCGCAGGGCGCGGACTTTTCGGGCGAGCGATTTGAGCGCCGCAGGATTCACGTCGCCGGCATGGCTTGCCGCGCCGTAGCGAAACACGTCCTCGCTGACCAGTGCGAGGCTGTCCACGCCGCGTGCGAGGTTGGTCTGCGCGTCGGCCAGAATCGTCGCCTCCGGCAGGTGCGTCATCGGCTCGCGCGCGACGGTGCAGAAGTCACAGCCCTTGCCGCAGCCACGGCTGATTTCCACGACGCCCATCGAGGTCGCGCCTGCAGTTGCGGGAATGTCCTGCGCGGCCAGGCTCCCGGCATTCACCAAGGGAGGCGCGCTTTCGCCGGCGAGGATTCTCCGAAACAGATTGCCGACGATGCCCTCCGCATAGCCGGAGACAACCGTGTCCACGCCCAGCGCGTCGCGTTGCTCCGGCCGAAACGCGAACTGCCACGCGCCGGCGCCACCGGCGACGATGCGGAAACCCAAACGGTCCTTGAGTTGCCTAATCTGCCGCAGCAGCGCGTCATACCAGCGCGCGGTGTAGAGCTGGCCGCCCGCCATGTCGGCCATGGTGGTGTTGCTCATGCCGAGGCCAAACGGGTCGCCCGACGCCACCGCGATGATCCTGGTGCGGCGACCCACGGCCTGCGGCAGGTCTTCGGGCGCGACGATGATGAGGTCAGCCTCGCTGAAACCATCGCGCCGCAGCGCCGCTTCGACGCGTCGCAGGCCGAGCGGCGCTTTGCGCACGCGCAGGCCGTCCCGCGGCGCCGGAGGGCAGATGAAGCGCCGCATGATGAACTCCGGCACGACGCGGGTCTGGACGGTCCCCATGATGCCGTCGAACAGCGTCGGGTAGTCCGCCATCAGCGTGCGATCGGCCGTCAGCACGACGGGCCAACCGTCGCGGTCGCTAGAGATTCGCATCGTCGAGCTTCTCCACCAGCTTGTCCAGTTCGTCCTTGGCCTTGCGCTTCTTGACGCAGGGCCGCCTGGATTTCGTCTTGCGGCCGTCGCTCGAACCGAGGCCGGACCGTTCCAACGCGGCGGCTTTCTCGGCGGCGGCCAGTTCGAGGGCCTCGGAGGCGCCAAGTAGTTGGGAAAGGTCGAGCTTGATCTTGACGCGGCCCGTGCCAGCGGCGCCGGCGATGGCGGGCTGGTCGTGCATGGGAAACATGACGGCGTTCTTTTCGCAAACGCGGGCGCAAGCAGGACAGCCGGGTTTGCAGTTGTCGGGGTTCTCCACGATCAGCCGCTGGTGGTCGTCCACGCCGAACACGCCAAAGAGACAAAAATCCACGCACTCCAGACAGTTTCCGCAGCGACTGTAGTCAATGACCGGATACCAGCGATGCGGCGGCGTTTCGACCGGCCGGCCAGTCCGAAAACCGACCTGCTCACTGCGGGCGGCGCGACGCGGTTTCGGCAACGGGACTCCGACCTCGGCGGCGATGCGACGAATCTCGCGCAGATGGGCCTCCGCGGTGTCGCTCTCTCGCAACTGGAGCGACCAAATCATGCGCGGGGGCAAGCCGGTCGCGTCACTGCCTGGCTTCCCGGCCGGGGCCGCATCATCGGCCCCAGCGCGGCGTTTGAGTTGCGTCTCGCCGACGTGACCGCGGACGCCGAGTTGGTGGAGCGTCCAGTGGATGGCGCGCGGGTAAAGCCACGCCAGCACGACCAGCGGCCCGCGGACGGCCCGCAGGGAACTCAGCGCCCGGTGGCCGTCGCTCAGATCGTAGAGGTGCGGCACGACCGAGAGCGCGATGCCCGGCGCGTGGACCAGCGCGGCGAGGATTTTCGCCTCCAGCTCACGCTTGAGCGGGTCATGGCCCGGCGCTTGAGAGAGAACCACGGTCAACTTTTCCATGTCGGGGCCTCGAGGCTCGGTGTCACTTCGCTTGTTTCTTTAGCAACGCCTGCGCTTTTTCCCAGCTTTGGGCGAGAAACTCGATGTATTGCCGCGGCTCCATCGCGCCGTCACTGACGCCGGCGATCTCGAACAACCAACCCTTGCCGTAGCAATCGCGGTTGATGACGCCCGGATCGGCGAGCGCCGCGGGGTTGAGCCGCGCGATTGTCCCGGTGGCCGGCGCGTAAATCGCGGCGGTGGCCTTCGCGCTTTCCACGGCGCCGATCTCGGCCTTTTGCTTGACCGGGTCGCCCTCGGCAACACTCCACTCCAGGAAATAAATCTCCAGCAACAAGCGCACAGCATAGGCCGTCAGGCCAAAACGCAACGCGTCGCCCTGCGGCCGCAGCCACATGTGGTTGGCCAAGTAGCGCCGGTCCGTCGGGACGCGCGCGGCGAACTTGCCCATCATGAATTCCAAGTCGTCTGGCATCGTGTTCTGTGCGTGTCGTCATCGTCGCGGCAAACAGGGTTTCGCGGCTCCGGTTGCACGGCGCGACGGTTCCGCAGAAAATCTCAGCTTGTGACCGCCGGCTCAAGCCTTTGTTGCGACTGCGCGCTCAGGGCGCCACGGCACCTGGCCCCAGACAATAGACTGTGCCGTCCTCGGCGCCAATGACCAGATGACCGCGCGCGACCGCCGGCGAGGACGTGATCGGCGCGCCGGCGGCGAACTGCCAGCGTTTCGCGCCGGTCTTCAGGTCGAGTTCGTAGAGGTTGCCGTCGCGCGAACCGACGAAAACACGCTCGCCAACGACGGCGGGCGACGAATCCACGTGGCCTTTGGTTTCGAACATCCAGAGCGTATCGCCGGTGTCGGCCTTCAGACAATGCACCCGCTTGTCACGGCCGCCGATGACGATGCGATCGCCCACCGCGGCGGCCGAGCCGAAGAAAGCGTCCGAGCGGTCCTTCGGCTCGCGCTGCCATTCCAACGCGGGCTTTTGCCAGTTGGCGCAGCAGATTTGGTTGCCCATCGTGCCGACAAACGCCCGTGGCCCCATCACCGCCGGCGAGGAGGCCGTGTAGCCGCCCAGTTCGACGAGTGAGACTTCCTTGCCGGTGGCGACTTCAATCGCGCGCAGGTTGCTGTCGCAGCCGGAAATCAGCGCCTTCCCATCCGCCAGCGCCGGGGTCGCGTGGACGCGGCCCGCCGTCTCGAACTTCCAGACCAGTTTCCCGTCGGCCGTGTTGAGACAGTAGAGGTTGTCGTCGTAGGAGCCGAACAGGATGCGGTCGCCGGCGCAGTTGGCCGACGACATGATCTCCGCGTCGGTCTTGAAGGTCCAGCGTCGCTTGCCGGTGGCCGCGTCCACCGCGTGAAACATCCCGTCCTCGTCGCCAACATAAACGACGCCGTCCCGCACCGTGGGCGACGCTTTCACCGCGCCGGTGGCGCGATACGTCCAACGCGGCCTGCCGGTGGCGAGGTCAAGCGCGTGCAGCGCGTTGCTGTTGGAGCCGATATACACGGTGTTGCCGACGATGGCCGGCGATGATTCCACAGCGTCCTCGGCCTTGAACCGCCAGCGCACCGTCAACGTCTCCGGGAGCGTCCCCGCCGCGACGCCCGTCAACTGCGGGTTGCCGCGGAACATCGGCCAGTCGGTCGTGTCGGTGACGGCTGTCGCCGGCGCGCGCGTTGGCGGGCCTTGCGGGCCTTCCGAGGCGCGCTCACAGGCCAGGAACGCCGTCATCGCCAGGGCGAGCATCACGCTTAACGGCCATTTTTTCATCATGCAGGATTCCGGCACCGACGGGGCGCCCGCAGAGGGCGGTTTGCTACTTCGCCCGGCGTTGCAACGGGTGGCCGTAAAGCCGGCTCATGCGCGCGCAGGTGTCGAGCGATTTCTTGCCCTCGTCGTTGGTCCAGACCTCGTCGTAGATCGCCTCGGTCGGCTCGGCGTGCAGAACGCGCTCCTTGAGGATCGAGCCGTCCGGTTTGCAGGACAGCTCGATGAACCGCGGTTTCTGGCTCCGGATAAACCGGTTGGTCAGGATGGCCAGAACCATCCGTGTCTTCTGCTTGTCCTTCTTCTTGCTCATAGCCTCTTGACGAACCGTTTTCTACCAGATGACGCGGCACGACGACAACGGGCATGTTGGTTTCCCCCTTTGGCCGCATGATCGTATTTCTGGTGTATCGCGTTCTCCGAACGCGAACTGCCCCGCGCAACAACGCAACCGCCCGCGCGTTCGGAGAACACGCTCCACCTCGAACATGACAGCCAGCTTGCTCGACCGGCGCGACCGTCTGCTCTACACTACAGTTTATGCGCATCCTTTTCATCGGCGGCACCGGAAACATTTCAACTGATTGCGCTGCGTTATTGCACGCGCGCGGACACGAGATCATCGTCGTCACGCGCGGACGCTCGGCAGTGCCGTCAGGCTATCGCGCGGTCGTGGCGGACCGCAAGGACCTGGCGGCGATGCGCGCGGCGCTGGCGGGCGTTGAACCGGAGGTGGTGGTGAACTTTCTCGGTTACGATCTCGGCGACGTGGCGGTGGATTTCGAGTTGTTCCAAGGCCGCCTGCGCCAATACATCTTCATCAGCACCACCGCCGCCTACGTCAAGCCGCCGCGCAACCTGCCGGTGACCGAGGACGAGCCGCTGGGCAATCCGTTTTGGGACTACGGGCAGAAGAAGGAGCAATGCGAACGCTGGTTGTGCGATCGGCGCGACCGGGACGGCTTTCCGCTGACCATCGTGCGGCCGTCGCACACCTATTCGCCGCGGTGGTTCCCCAACATCGTGGCGAGCGCCAGTTGCACGCTGGCGGCGCGGTTGGAGGCGGGCAAACCGGTCTTCCTGCCCGATGACGGCGAGGGCTTGTGGACGCTGACCGCCACCAGCGATTTCGCGGTTGGCTTCGCCGGCCTGGTCGGCAACGAGCGCGCCCTCGGCGAAGCCTTCCAGATCACCGGCGACGAGGTGCTGACATGGAACCGGATCCTGGCCGAGACCGCCGACGCGCTGGGCGTGAAGTCGCCGCAGATTCTGCGCATCCCGACCGACTGGCTTTGCGCGCGGTTTTCCGAACTGACCGGCCCGCTCAAGGGCGACAAAGCCTGCCCCGGCGTCTTCGACAACTCCAAAATCAAGCGGTTCGTGCCCGACTTCCGCACCCGCAAACCTTTCCGCGAGGGCATCCACGAATCCGTTGCCTGGTATCGCGCCCATCCCGACCAATGCACCGTGAACACCGCCTACGACCGGCTGTTCGACGATGTGGCGACCGCTTGGCGCGCGGAGCGGTTGTGATCGCACTGTAGCGGTGATCCGCCCTGGTGGATCGCGTTCTCCGAACGCGATTTTCCCCCGCAGCAGCCCGACCGCCAGCGCGTTCGGAGAACGCGCTCCACCTCCATACGGCTCTTCGCGGCCAGATCGCTTCCGTCTCGTCTCTTGCCTCTTCCCTCTTGCCGCTTTCCACCCGTCACGGCCCGGCTGCCGTGTAAGTGTAGGCGTTCGGCTGCCACGCGCCGTTGACGAAGGACCATAGCGTCACATAAAGCGTCTGGCCGTTCGTCGGCAACATTAGCGCACGCCACATCTCCGATTCCAATCCCGCATAGAGATCGTAGCTGTTCGGCGTGGTGCCG
>JAOACV010000099.1:344-7541 GCA_026417675.1 Verrucomicrobiia bacterium | reverse complement strand
CCCTTGGCCAGCCCCAGCGTGTTGTGCGTGCCGAGCGAGCCGGCCTTGAGCGTCTTGACCGGATACTCCGCGTAGTCAATCGGGCTGGCCGGCGACGCGAAGTGGAACACGAACGCGACCGGCCCGGTGACGCCGATGTGTTTGCTGACGTCCTGCTCGATCAGGTCGAAGGCGGGGTCCTTCTTGAGGTGGGCGATGTTGTCGCGCGAGCCGGTCAGAAAATTGTCCACGCCGATCACTCGCCAGCCCTCGGCCAGCAACCGGTCGCACAAGTGCGAGCCTAGGAAGCCGGCCGCGCCGGTGACCACCGCCACGGGTTTGTCCGTCTTGCTTGTCGAAGCCATTTCAGTCTCTCGTCTGTGAGAAATGTCCGGTGACAATAGGGTAGCATCTGAACCACAGGCAAGAACGAACCGGCGCGAACACGCGGCGCGAGACAGAAGTGCGCGGGATGCCCCTGCGTCGGCAATCGTTGCTGATACTTTTGGGTCATTGTGGCCGCCGCAGTTTCGCGTCATGATGGGGCCATGGACGCAGGCCGGCCGGCCACAACATATATTTGGTTTCATGCGTCGTTCACACGGCGCGCCGAAGGAGCTGGTTGCGGCCGCTATGGAAGGGGGATGGCGGAACTGGTGCGCCCGGCGGGAGTTGAACCCACAGCCTTCGGCTCCGGAGGCCGACGCTCTATCCAGTTGAGCTACAGGCGCACAGGGTCGCGACGGTTGTCCGCCGCATGGAGCAGTCGCAACCTTATCACCAATCGTTGGAAATCAAAAGAGGAATTTCTCCGCGAGGCCGCCTGAAAAAGGATGGAATCTTCCATGAACTTTGATAAGAGAGTGCCAGCAACGGACGGAGGCACTTCGCCGGTTTGTCGCCCAGTCAAGACTGCAAGCCGCGCCCCCGTTCTCTCAGAACCGCGCGATGAAACGAACGATGCCATGGCACGCCAAAGCCGCAAGGCCGCGACTGCGGTCGCGCCGGGCCGCGCCGAAACCTGCCGCCGTTCTCCCACCGCCCGCCCCCATCCCATGCCAGCCGACCCCATGATGAAAGTGTGCCGTGCCGACGGCGCCGCGTATTCCGTCATCAACCTGGGCAGGGTCACCCGCGTGGCGCTCATGGTCACACCGCAAGGCCGGGGTGACTTCCGCCTGCAGGCCGAAGAATCGCTGCGGACGATCCACGATACGCTGGCCCAACAACCCGTCCCCCAGACGGTGACGTTCCAAACCGTTTTCCTCAAGGACGCCAACGACCAGGCCGTCTGCGACGAAATTCTCGCCGCGCACTACGGCGCGCAGCTTCCGGTGACGACCTATCTTTACCAACCGCCTTGCGACGGCGCGGCGCTCGCCATCGAGGCGTGGGCCATCGGCGGCGATTCCGTGCGGTTCGAGCGGCCCGATCCAAATGTGCTGCAGGTCACCTACGACGACCTGACGTGGACTTATTGCGGTGGCATCAACCCTCGCAATCTGACCGGCGGCGTCTATGCGCAGTCGTTGGACGCCTTCGAGCAGATGAAATCGCGGCTGGCACGCGCCGGCGTCGCGTTCGACCACGTCATGCGGACCTGGCTGGTCCTTGGCGGCATCACGGAACTGGAGGGCAAGTTGGAGCGTTACATGGAGCTGAACCGGGCCCGCACCGACTTTTACCAAGACATGCAGTTTGGCAGCCATCACGTCATGCCCGGCGTGAAGAAGAACGTGTATCCCGCCAGCACCGGCATCGGCATGAACGGCCTCAACCTGGCGGTCAGTTGCATGGCGCTGGACACGCCGCGCAAGGACGTGTTCCTGCTGCCGCTGGAGAACCCGCAGCAGACGCCGGTCTATTACTACGAGGCGTGCTACTCGCCGAAGAGTCCGAAGTTCGTCCGCGCCATGGCGGGCTTGATCGGCGACTACGTCACCATCTGGGTGTCGGGCACGGCCAGCATCGTGCAGTCCAAAACTCTCCACGTCGGCGACGCGCGCAAGCAGACCGAGCAGACCATTGACAACATCGAATGCCTCATCGCGCCCGACAATCTCGCCCAGCACGGCGCGCCCGGCGCCGGCGCAAAGCTCTCCGACCTCGCCAAGGTCCGCGTCTATGTGAAGCGTCCGGAGGACTACGCGGTCTGTCGCGAGGTTTGCGAACGCCGCTTTGGAAACGTCCCCGCCGTTTACATCATCGCCGATGTCTGCCGCTCCGACCTGCTGGTCGAGATCGAAGGGGTCGCGTTCGTAAAACGCGCTTCCAAGAGCTGAGACGGAACGATGCGGATGCCACCGGCTGAGCGAGGGACGGCGATTGTAAACTGCCGCTCCTTGGCGAGATCGCATCACGACATCGGCTCCAACTGGATCGTTCCGGCTAAAACGCCGGCGCATCCTTGCGCCGAACGCGGCCCTGACATCACACATCGGAGCTTGCAACCGAAAGGACCTCCATGCGCGCCCTAACGACTGCCGTCACGCTCCTCCTTTACGTAACCGTCGTCATCGCTGACGACGCCGTTATTGACTCCTGCAAATACCCCGACGACGCCAGCGCGCAGGCCGCGTGGCAGCCGATGAGAGGCACCGCGCCTGTCACCGTAGCCAAGGTCGCCGGTCGTCGGGCGCTGCGGATGCCGTGCAACTTCGCCGGCACGACTATCGAACGCGCGTCGTGGGACCGCAAGGTTCAACTCGACCTCGTGTCGTGCGAAGGCATTCAATTCAAAGTCCTCTGCAAGAACACCGCGCCGGTTTCCGGCTTCACGATTTACTTCGAGAGCGACGGCGGCTGGTATTCCGCCGCCTTCCACCCGGAGTCCCAAGGCTGGAACACGGTGACCATCAACAAGGCCGGCACGCGCTCCGAAGGCAAACCGGCTGGATGGGGCCGCATCAAGACCATTCGCATCTCCGCCTGGCGCGCCCAAGACGTCAACACCGAGTTCTACATCACCGATCTGGTCAAGACCGGCGTTCTCGGCGCCGATTCGCTTATCGCCGTCGTCCGGGGCGAGTCGGCGACCCGCGCGCGCCCGGACGAGGCGCGCAGCGTGGATCAGTTTGCGGAGAATGTGATTGATCACCTGCGAGCACTGGGCATCGGTTGCGCGGTGATCAGCGATCTGGACGCGACCGCCGAGCGATTGAAGCCGGCGAAGCTGGTCATCCTGCCGCACAATCCTAGCATGCCCGACAATGTTGCCGATGAACTGGTCAGGTTCGCGCAGAACGGCGGCAAGCTGCTCGGCTTCTACAGCCTCCCCGCCAAACTGCGACCCGTTCTGAAGCTCGATCAGGGCCAGCACGTCCGGGCCGCGCGACCCGGCCACTTTGCGGCGATTCGCTTCGCCGATAACGCTCTGCCCGGTGCGCCGCAGGTTGTCGGCCAGCGTTCATGGAACATCAACGACACCAAGCCGGCAGCCGGCGCGCGCGTGCTGGCCGAATGGCTCGACGACGCCGGCCAACCCACCGGCTACGCAGCCGTGCTCGCCTCTGACAATGGCATCTGGATGACCCACGTGCTGCTGGACGACGACCCGGTGAACAAACAGCGCATGCTCATGGCGATGGTCGGCCAACTCGTGCCCGACCTCTGGCGCCAGACCGCCGAAGCCGCCGCGGCGCGAATAGGCCAGATCGCCGATTACAAGACCTACGACAAGGCCGCCGCCGACATTGCACGCATGGGCCGCGGCGACAAGCGCGTTACAAGCGCGCTCGCTTCTGCCCGCCAGCTTCGCGAGGCCGCGCAGGCGCTTTGCAAACAAGGCCGGTTCACCGAAGTGGCCGAGAAGGCGGCGACGGCGAATCAGAAGCTCCGCGAAGCCTACTGCATGGCGCAGAAACCGCTGAAGGGCGAGTTTCGCGCGTTCTGGTGCCACAGCGCCTTCGGCGTCGAGGGCATGACGTGGGACGAGGCCATCAAGAACCTCGCTGACAACGGGTTTACCGCCATCTTCCCGAACATGCTCTGGGGCGGCGTGGCGTTTTATCCGAGCAAAGTCCTGCCCGTCGCGCCCGACGTGTCGGAGAAGGGCGACCAGATCGCCCAGTGCGTCGCCGCGTGCAAAAAATACGGTGTCGAGATTCACGTCTGGAAGGTCAACTGGAACACCGGCTGGCGTGCCCCGAAGGAGTTCATCGAGCGCATGCGGCGCGAAAACCGCCTTCAGGCCAGTTCGAAAGGCAAGGAAGAACCGTGGCTCTGCCCCTCGCATCCGGAAAACCAAAAGCTGGAGATCGCCTCGATGGTCGAGGTCGCGCGCGACTACGACGTGGACGGCATCCACTTCGATTACATCCGCTATCCGAATAACGATCATTGCTTCTGCAACGGTTGCCGTGAGCGTTTCGCGCAGGCAACCGGCGCGCGCGTCCCGAACTGGCCCAAGGACGTGCTCAACGACGGCCCGCTGCGCCAGCAATGGCTCAACTGGCGGCGCGGCAACATCACCGCCGTCGTCAAGGCCACCAGCGAACAGGCGCGCGCCATCAAGCCGCGCATCAAGATCTCCGCCGCCGTTTTTCGGAACTGGCCGACCGACCGCGACAGCGTCGGCCAGGATTGGAAACTCTGGTGCGACAACGGCTGGCTCGATTTGGTCTGCCCGATGGACTACACGGAGAGCAACACGAAGTTCGAGAACTTCGTGGCCAGCCAGAAGAGATGGGCGGGCCGCGTGCCGCTCCGCCCCGGCATCGGCGCAAGCGCGTCGCGCTCCCACCTGACGCCCGAGCAAGTCATCCAGCAGATCCACATCACCCGCCGTCATGACACGAAAGGTTTCATCATCTTCAACTACGGCGTCCCGCAGGCAAAGGAACTGGTGCCGATGCTCGGCTTGGGAATCACGGCGAAACGGTAACCCCAACTTTTTCATTGATCCTCTTTGACCGGGGGTGAATACTGCGGCCACTCAAGGTGAGGTCGCGGTCACGCTGGGCTTGGTCGGGCTTCCGGTGTTCCGCGACCGCCATGAGTGCGAGGCTTGCAGCGTCATTGGCGAACCAGCAGCGAGACGTGCTGGGACGAGTTGCCACATCTACCCGCGCCGGATTTCCGCTGGAAGGTCATGCGGCGCGCTGGGGGGCCAGCCTGATCGTCACCAACGCCGCGGGCGGCGCACTCGATGTCCGGCGCCGGCACTCTCGTCGGCAGCTTCATCAACTTCGGCGAGATCGCCCCCGGAAACTCCTTCGGCACGATCAGCATCAGCGGCGACTTGGCGTTGATGGACTCCTCCGTGCTGGAGTTGGAACTGGGCGGCACCAACGCGGGCGAGTATGACCATGTGGACATCACCGGCCTGTTGAAAGCCGGCGGCTGGCTGAACGTGAGGCTGGCCAATGGATTTCTGCCGCAAGGAAGAAACGTCTTCCGTCTGTTTGACGCCGGCTCGATCACCGGATCGTTTGCCGGGATGAACCTGCCGGGCCTGATCAATCCTCCCTACGACTGGGACACGACGCACCTATTGGCGCCGCCAACCGACCCGCTCAGCGGCACAATCATGTTCCTGCCCGAGCCGGGGACGTGGATGTTGGCAGTGGCAGGGGCGACGATGGCGTGGAGGCGAAAGCGGACGCAGGCGCGGGCGTCTGAACAACCGGCTCCGCCGGCGCAGCGGGCGAAACTGAAAGTGGCGGGCCGGCTGTCTGCCGTTCCAGAAACTCCTTGGCGAGCGCGGTGTAGGCCACGGCGCCGGAAGAATGCTTGTCGTAGTGGACGATCGGCTTGCCGAAGCTGGGCGCCTCGCTGAGCCGCACCGTGCGCGGGATGACGGTCTGAAAAACCTTCTCGGCAAAATGCCTGCGGACTTCTTCGACGACCTGGTGAGCAAGGTTGGTGCGGCCGTCGAACATGGTCATCAGGATGCCCTCGACATCGAGCGTCGGGTTCGCCCCGCTGCTGCGCAGGTGCTCGATCAGCCGCAGGATTACCGTCAAACCTTCGAGCGCGTAGTATTCGCACTGGAGCGGAATGACGACGCGCTCCACGCCCGCCAGCGCGTTCATCGTCAGGATGCCGAGTGATGGCGGGCAATCCACGAAGATGAAATCATAACTGCCCGCGGCGCGCACGGGCGCGACGGCGTTTTTGAACCGTTCCAGGAAGTTCTCCACGCGCGGCACGTCCACTTCGGCGGCGGCAAGGTCTTCCTCGCTGGGGATGAGATCGAGGTTCGGAAACCCCGTCTGGCGCACCAGCGCTAATAGCGGCTGGTCGTGCAGAAGGGCGTCATAAACGCTGTGGCCTTCGAGTTTTTCCTGGCCCAAACCGCTGGTGGCGTTGGCCTGCGGGTCGAAGTCAATCACCAGCACCCGCCGGCCGGCCTGAGCGAGGCAGGCGGCGAGGTTGATGACCGTTGTTGTCTTGCCGACGCCTCCTTTTTGGTTGGCGAAAGCGATGGATTTCGTGGCCACAGTCCGCAGTCTAGGGAGCGCGCCAAAAAGTTCAAGGCCGAAGGCGGATAAAAACGACATCGCGACCGACAGAACTGGCTCGTATGCTTCCCGCACCTTGCGGGCGGGTGGATCGCGTTCTCTGAACGCGATCAGGCTGCGTCACTACGCCGGCCAGCGCGTTCGGAGAACGCGCTCCACGCCGGATATGGCCGCCTGGCGTTACTCCAACTCCGGCGGCACGTTGCCGTAGCTCCACGGCGCCTTGTTGCCCGGCACCACCGGCGGCGGCTGCGGAATCGGGCCGGGCGTCATCTGGTTGGCCAGCTCGATGCCCGCGTTGGCCATCTGACGGCCGGCGCTGACTTCGAGATTGCTGTAAGCGGTCAATCGCGTCTCATAGCCGCCGCCCTGAGGGCCGAACGCTTCCTCGGTCGGCACGTAGCCACAGATACCGTTGGCCAGCTCGACGGGAAAGGTAAACGGAAACTTGCTGCCCTTCTTGATGTCGAGGCCGAACTGGACGAAATACTCCGCCGGATTGGTCACGAAAACCGCCGGGCCGACCTGCACGGCCTGCACCTCCACCTCCACCTCCGGCCGCGACTTCATCAGCGCGTCGAGCATCACCGTCTCTTTCGCGAACGTCCACTCCGTCGCCCCAACTTCCTTCGGCGTCTTCTGAACCATCTCCAGCGCCTTCTTCACCTTCTCCGGCGACGGCGCGCGGCGTTTGATGTTCCAGACCTTTTGCCGCACGTCGAGCGGGATGTCGCTGGACGCGCCGCGGCGGATCAGC
>JAOACV010000099.1:0-334 GCA_026417675.1 Verrucomicrobiia bacterium | reverse complement strand
GACACGGCCGCCGACGATCTGACCCCATTCTGCGGGCGCGGGGTTCGGGAACTTCGCCAGATTGTCCCCCTGCGTGACGTCGCCGCAAGCGCCCGCCAGGAAAACCACCGGCAACGCCGCGTTGCCCGTCGCGCCGCGCAGCGTTTGCTCCATCGCCCAGATCCAGTTCGCCGAGATGCCGCCCGGCGAGGTCGTCGCGTGGCAGGCATAGTTGACCACCACGCCGAGCAGATTGCCCTTCAAATCCCACACGCCGACGACGCCGACCTGCGGATCAATCGGCCCGGCGTAACCGAGGATGTCGGGATTGCCCGCGCCGGGATGCGACCAGCTC
>JAOACV010000098.1 GCA_026417675.1 Verrucomicrobiia bacterium | reverse complement strand
GTTCCACCGCGAGGCGCGCGCGGCGGCGGTGTTGAGCCATCCCAATCTGATCCAAGTCTATGACGCGGGTGAGCAGGACGGGATGCATTACTTTGCGATGGAGTTCGTCGAGGGCGAGTCGCTCGGCGCGAAGGTGGAGCGCGAGGGGCCGATGGCGGAGCAGACGGCGGTGGCCATCGCGATGTGCGTTGCGGCGGCCCTCAACCACGCCTGGACCCGCGCGAAGCTCATCCACCGCGACATCAAGCCACGAAACATCATGCTGACCCCCGACGGCATGGTGAAGGTCTGCGACCTGGGTCTGGCGAAGGTCGCGGGCGAGGACTCGAACCTGACCGTGTCGGGCACGATGATGGGGACGCCGCATTTCATCGCGCCGGAGCAGGCGCGCGGGGACTCGGACATTGACACGCGCGCGGACATCTACAGCCTCGGCGCGACGCTCTACTATCTGGTCACCGGCAAACCGCCCTACGAGGCCGACAGTTCCATGTCGGTGATGTATAAGCATCTCCACGATCCGCTGCCCGACCCGCGCAAACACACCCCCGGCCTCAGCGAGGGCTTTGTGCGCATCATCCGCAAGATGATGGCCAAGGAGCCGGCGCAGCGTTACCAGAACATGGTCGAGCTTTACGACGACTTGGAGCGCGTCTATCAGGGCCTCGAACCGATCGCCGTCTCGCTGCCGGAAGGGCGCACGACGGTAATCCGCGCGCCGGCGTCCATCGACGCGGCGGAGTTGAACGCGCTGCGACGAAGGTTGTGGGTGTGGCGGTTGATTGGCTGCTTCGGCCTGGTGGTCATCGCCTTGGTCGGGCTGGCGATCTGGAGTTCGATCAAACAACGACAACGCTCGGCGGTGGCGCCGCAGCCCAAGCCGTTGGTGACAACAGAGAGCGCGCCGCAGCCGTCCGCGAAGACCGCGCCGGCGGCCAAACCGAAGCCCAAACGCGCCGCCGACACTGCCGCGACGGCGCCCGATCCCGTGTTCACGAGACGGCGGCTCGAGGCGCTGGCCCGCTACCAGGAGATGTTCAAGGCGCAGAAAGCCGAGGCCGCCCGCCGCGCTGAGGAGCAACGCAAGGCCGACGAGGAGGCCGAGCGCGCCCGCAGGGAGGCGCAGGCCGCCAACGCCGCGCGCTTGGCGGCGGAGGAAGCCTATCGCAACTTCCTGAACGTCTGGAAGCCGCTGGTGCAGCAGCGCGACTATGACAAAGCGATCCTCGCGGCCCACAACGCCGCTAATGGCAAGGAGTTTGAGCCGCTCAAGGACGTGGTCAACACGCACCTGGCGATGAGCCAGTCGTTGAAAACATTTGAGGAGAAGTTTCGCCGGGCACTGCCCACGCTCCAAGGCAAGCCGCTGACCTTCGGCGGTCTCAGCGGCACGGTCAGCGCCGCGGACGAGAAAAGTCTCACCATTGACAAAATCGCGGGCGTCGGCCGGACGTTCCACTTGACGGGGCTGAGTTTGCAGGAGCGCCTGCAATTGATTCTGACGACGCTCGGCGAGGACAACCCGGACACGCTGGTCAACGCCGCATGGCTCGCCCTGGCCGAAGGCCGCAGCGACTGGGCGCGCATCTACATGGACAAGGCGAAACTGCTCGACACCGCCGGCGCCGCCAAGAAGATCGCGGAGCAGTTTGACGCGATGCGCGAGGCGATGGAGCGCGCGCCGATCGAGGCGGCAGCGGCGGCGGCGATCGAGGAAGCGCAGGGGCTGATCACAGCCGGCAAGTGGCAGGAGGCCGGCGCGAAGCTGGCGCTGATCAGCAAACAGTTCGCCGAGACGGTGACCCTAAAGTGCTCCGCCGAGCGTTTGCAGACGATGCAGGACGCGGTCATCGCCTCCGAGGGCAGCGCGCTGGAGACGCGCGCGTTGTTGTCGCTTGATCAATTGCGGAACGCCGTGCAAGCCAGGGCTTGGAAACGCGCGGCGCAGACCCTGAAGTCGCTCGACCAGTATTTCGCCAAGACGGAGGCGGTAAAGAACGCGCGCGACCTGGGGGAGTCGCGCGAGCAGATTGACGCCCACACCGCGCCGCCGGCCACGAAGCTGCCCGGCCCGACGCTCCGGCAAATGGTCATGGCGCGGCCCGGCGCCACAGTGCACCGGCTGGCACCCAGGGTGAACGGCCGGCCCGCGCCACTGTCGGAACTGATGGGGGATGTCAAAGATGGCGACGGCGTGGAGCTGGATGAGGGGACGTATATCTGGCTGAGCGGGCCGCGAACGTTGAAGGACATCAGCATCTTCGGCAAGACCGGCACGCTGCCGGTCATTGTGGTTGGCCCGCCGAAGTTCAGCGACGCCAGTCTGCGGCTGGAAGCCGCCAACGGCCGCTGGCGGTTTGAAGGTCTGGTGATCGGTGTGGCCAGCCCGCCGCCACTGGCGCCGGCTGAGAGGAGGGGCAACGCGCGCCCGCTCATCGAGCTTGGACCCGGCGCGTCGGCGGAGTTCTCGCAATGCGTGATCAGCGTGCGCGGGCGCGACTCGTCCGATGCGCCGCTGGTGGTTTGCGCAGGAGGCGGCGAACTGGTTCTGCGCAACTGCGCTCTGGCGACGGGCCGCGGCATCGAGTTCTCAGGCCCGCAGCGCGTCAGTCTGGAGCACTGCACGTGCGTGGGCGGCTCGTTGTTGTGGCTGGGACCCCAGTTTCCGGCGGACAAAACCTGTGCGGTGAGGCTGGTCAACAACGTGGTGTTTGCCGAATCGCTGGCGCGAGCGGCGGGCGGGGCGGATGACGGGGCGAAGCTTCCGGAGGTGTTGAAGCGATTGAATCTGGAGGGTTCGCATCACAACGTGGTGGTGCTGTCGGACAGCGCCGCGCTGGAAGCCTGGCGCAAGGTCGTGGACACCCAGTTGAAGGGATCCAACTTCGCCGGGATGGTCGGGGACGACCCGCCGCTGGCCGCGGTGGCCAACCGCATGCAGATGGATTTTCGCCTGCGGCCGGATTGCCCCGCCTATCACGCCGCGGACGATGGCCTGATGGTCGGCGTGCGCTGGCCGGACGAGTTCTTCACCAAGGTTTCCCAGCACGCTCAGATGGCCGCCAAAGGACCGGGCCAGCGTTTGCGCGGGCGTGAGGCTCCCTAAGCAGCGCGCCGATGCGAATCACTTTTTCTTTCCGCCGGTGCGTGGAACGTCCTTGACCACCTCGCGCAGGATGGTGCTGAACCCCTTGCCCTTGCCGATCATCTCTTTCTCCACGTCGCGCAGGATGGTCGAAAATCCCCTCTTGGGCGCTTGCGCCTCGAAGACAAACTCGCAATGGCCGATGCGGACGCGGTCGCCCGGCTGCAACTGAGCCTCGGTGATACTCTTGTCGTTGACGAACGTGCCGTTACGGCTGCGCAGGTCCTTGATCAGGAACTTCGTGCCTTCCAGCCAGATCGCGCAATGTGTGCGGCTGACTTCTTCGTCCTCGATGCGGATGTCGGCCTCGCGGCCGCGACCGAGCACCAGAGGCTTGGTGCCGATCTCCAGTTTGATCTCTTCGCCGTTGGCTTTGCGATGCGTCAGAAGTGCCATGTCGTTCCTTCCAAAAGCTGCCGCGACTCTATGCCAGCCGCCCGACGCAGGTCAAGGCTGGCGCGCGACTTTGTCGAGCCATTGGCGCCGGAATCTCCATATTACCTTCACGTCCTCCAATTCTGCTGGGCCGCATAAGAGCACACGAACCACCATGCTGTCCATCAGATCGAGGCAGGTTCATTCGCGAAAAGAAGGCTCGGCCCCGACAAACGGGCGGGAAAACGATAATCACTGCAAGCCTTTTCGCTTCCTAGAAGCGTGTCTAGCAGGCTGCTGCCAGGTTTTTCAACACCGCTTGCAGATAGCCCAGCGCGTGTGCCATCCCGGCGTGCCACGGAGCGGGGCAGGTCATTTGCGGCGCGTGGTCGGGGATGACGACACCGTCGAAACCGTTGCGATGCAGGACGCGCAGGAGGCGCGGCACATCCATGTCACCCTCGTCAATGAACGCCTCGCGGTAGTTGGGAACCTTGCCGATGACGTTGCGGCAATGCACGTAGGCGATGGCGCGCCGGCGGCTGTAGCGGGCCGCCACTTCATACACGTCGGCTGCGGACATCTCCTGAATCGTGCCCGCGCAAAACTCCAGCGCGTTGGCCGGACTCGGAACCAAGTCCAGCAGCCGGTCGAAGTGCTCCGGCTGATACAGGAGCCGCGGTGTTTGGCGGAGCGTCGGCAACGGAGGATCGTCAGGATGAGCCGCGAGTCGGACACCTTCGGTTTCGGCAACCGGCACGAGAGCTTTCAGAAAATCAGCCAGCCGTTGCCAAAGTTCGTCGCGCGAAACGCTGGTGATTGGACCGGACGGCGCGTCGGCATCATAGATGATATTGTTGAGTTGGCCGCGCGGCAGCGGTTGATCTTGGAGAGGATGGTTTGGTTGGAATGCCGGCACAATCGCTCCGCCGCGCGCGAACGGCCCGTGCACGCGGCCCCAAACGCCCGCGAGGCTGAAGTTGTAGCCGAGAATCGGAATCCGCAGCCGGCCCATGTTGCGGAGCAGACCTTTCAGCGATTCGAGTTGTTGGGGCTTGCGCGGGCCGTCGAGCAGGATGTCGGACCAAAACGATGGGTCAATGTTCTCAATGGCCTCAAGTTCCAAGCCTTCGTCGTTGGCCAGTTTTTTGACGGCTGCGAGTTCCTCAAAGTTCCACACAACGCCGCGCGCCCGCGTCATGCCGAAGCACAACTCGTCGGCGCTTGGCGGGAGTCCATCGCGGACGCGCTCGACGAGATGGACGACGACGTGCGTGCAGCCGGCCTGCCGCGCGAAACGGAAGTTGTCGCCGGAAATCTGGCTGCGATGGAAACCGAGGCCTAGCTTCATCGCATATACAACCCGCCGTTGACGTCGAGCGTCGCGCCGGTGATGTAGCGGCCGCCTTCGCCGCAGAGAAACGCCACCGCCAGACCCACGTCGCGCGGCGTGCCCAGGCCGAGCGGGATTTTGGCGCGCATCTCCTCGACGCCTTTGTCGCTGAGCGTCTCGTGCAGAAGTTCCGTCTCGATGCAGCCGGGCGCGACGGCGTTGACGGTGATGCCGAGCGGCGCGCCCGTGCGGGCCAGCGTGCGGGTCATGCCGAGCATACCGCTCTTGGTGGCCGCGTAGTGGACGTGGCCGAACAACGCGCCTTGATGGCCCACGACGGAGCTGATGTTGACGATGCGGCCGGACTTCTGGCGCGCCATGATTCGCATCGCGGCCTGCGAGCAGAGGAAGCAACTGGTGAGGTTGGTGCGGATGATCCGGTCCCAGTCGGCGGCCTCAATCTGGAAGATGTCCTTGGGCTGCGACGTGCCGGCGTTGTTCACAAGTATGTCGAGCCGGCCGAAATGCTCCAGTGTCGCCTGAAACAACCGTTCCACCTCGGCGGCCACGCTCACGTCGGCCTTTACCGCCAACGCGCGCCGTCCCATCATCGTGATCTGCGCGACGACCTCCTGCGCCTGAGCCTCGGCCGACACGTAGTTCACCACCACGTCCGCGCCTTGCTCGGCGAGCACCAGCGCGATGCCGCGCCCCAGCCCGCGCGAGGCGCCTGTCACAATGGCTACTTGTCCAGTCAGCGAATTATTCATGGCATGATCAGAGTTTTCCGAGCTTTTGAAGGACGCGCGAATAGCGAACAACCTCGTGAGGCTTGGCAAGGAAAAGCCTGCCCGTCTTGCCTCCCGATGCCGCGTATTGCATTGCTCTCAGCACGGTTTCCATCGTGGTTTGCAACGTGGGCATGGCCGCACCGCCCATGTAGGCGGGACAAAGACCGTAGAACGGCAGGTCGAATGCGAGGAAAATCCATCCGTTGCGGCGGTGTATTGCCATCCGTCTTTCCCAGTCCCTGAGCCGGTCCAAAGGCGCCAAGGCTTCAAATCCGGGGAACCAGTGCAACGTTTGTTGATTCAGAGCCGTCAGTTTGGCGGTCTGATAGACAATTTGCGGGAACTCCTGCTCGTGCTGGTAGGTGATGCAGTATTCGACGCCGGCCTTCTCCAAGGCGGCGAACGGCGGTTCTCCCGCGCCATGCTTGTAGCCGGGACACGCGTCTTGGAAGGGGTAGTAGCCCTTCGGCAGGAGGTTCTCGCCGACATGCCGGGCGATTTGCGCTTTCGCCTCCAGCAGCGAGCGGGTCAACAACTCGCCGTCGAGATAACCCTGCGCTTCGGTGGCCACGCCCTGGCCGGCGCTGACAAGCAATGGCTCGATCGCGGGATAGACCCCGCCGTGCCGGATGGGAATGTAGAGCTGTTCGACCAGTTGCGGCTGGAAGTCATACCATGTGCTCGGAAACGCGAGCCCGCATTTCATGTCCTTGACCAGCATCAGGTCCAACACGCGCGACAGAGCGGGCAGGTGGCCGAGGTCCGACGCGTAGAACAAAACGCACACCGCAATCGCGTCCTTGGCCGCGCGTTCTTCCAGGAACTTATCGGCGCATTCTTCTTCCCACGGCGGCCGAACGTCCCGCAGCCAGTCCACCGGCAACGCCCGGCGCGACTGGATGGTCGTGCCAATCCGCGCGTCCAAACCGACCAGAGACATGATGAGGCCCTCTTTGGAGAACTCGGTGGCGACGTCGTCCGTCATCGGTTTTACCGTCTGGCTGCCGTAGATGAGGTTGTTGCCGGTCTTTTTCGCGTAGCGGGCGAGTGTCTTGGTGAACTCCTTCCATCCGACCGGCTCGAACAGCGTCAGATACCGCTCGCGCAGGAAGAACGGCATCCATTTCAGCGTGCAGTGCGGGTCGCCAAACGCGATGCCTTTGGCGCGGTCTATCCAGCGATCCGCAATGCGACAGGTAATGGTCCCGTAGGTGTCCCCGTCCTTGACCGAATCCACGATCTCCACAGTCAAACCGGCCGCTTGGGCCATCTCCACCGTCTGCGGCAAACAGTAGAGAACGGACGCCTTCTGCGCGCCCAAGTCTCTGAAGCGTTTCAGGGTCGCGGCGCCGGCCCCCGCGTGGACTCCCAACGCCTCGCGAAAGCAAATGTCCGGATAACAGTAAGGCTGGAGCCAGAGAGATTTCTCGCCCTGTGGCCGGCCCCGAACCAAGACAATCTCCTTGGGGAACTCCAGTCTGAAGTAGTCGAAGATGGCGCGATAGAACTCGGCCAGGTCTTCCGGCTTCTGCGTCGTGATCACATCGCCGCCAAAAGCCATGACTTCGCGCTTGAACTGCAAAGCCGGGCTTTCCGTCAGCGCACAGTAAAGCACCTTCTCGTAGAAGTTCGCGGCGTAATAGAATTGCTCCGCATGGCCGTGGCCCGTGAACGCGAGAATCTCGCCCGCCCAAGTCTTCGGCCGGATGCAAACGTAAGCCTCGAAGTCGTTGCCGGTCTTCGCCGCAACCCAGTTCAGCGTGGCGGTGACGGCACCCGCTGAGGGACAAGTTTCATCTGTGAAGAAAAACAGCAGGTTCTTCTTCGCCAGCGAACGCGGCGATCCTTCCGCCTGGTCAGTTGGCTGCTGCGCCGCGCCGGTGAACGGCACGGCAGCAAGAGCGGCAGCTCCGAGAAACGAGCGACGGTTCATATTCAA
>JAOACV010000097.1 GCA_026417675.1 Verrucomicrobiia bacterium | reverse complement strand
CGAGCCTGCCGCACCATCGGCAATTCTTGCTCCGGGCGCGCCTCCTCCATTCACTTCGACAGCACCATTGTCTTCGCGCGCGCCTAGCCTTGCACCCCTTACCCCAAACCGGCAACGACGTGACAGAAGAAACGCGAGGGCCGAAGACGAAGAGCCGGTCGCGCGAATTGGCTGGTGCCGTTTCCTCGCCTTCTATAATAAGGAGCCGGACCTCTGCGCGCCGAGGCCCGGCGGATGACTGTTGGCGCAGAGGAGCCACGAGCATGAGCTGGTATTACGCGGAAGCGGGCAAGCAAATTGGCCCGGTCGCCGACGGCGACTTCGACCGACTGGTGGCGGCCGGAACGATCCAGCCCGACACATTGGTCTGGCGCGAAGGGATGCCGGATTGGCAGGCATTCCGCGCCTGCGGGTGGTCACCCAAGGCTGGAGCGGTTAACGGGGCGGTGTGCGCCGAATGCGGCAGGCCGGGCGCGACCGACGACATGATCCGCTTCATGAACCTGTGGGTCTGCGCGGCGTGCAAGCCGCACTTTTTCCAGCGGTTGGGCGAAGGCGGCACGCCCGTGGCGATGATGCACTACGCGGGGTTCTGGATTCGCGCCTTGGCCAAGTTGATGGATGGCATCATCGTCGGGCTGACGGGCGGGATGCTGGGCGCGCTGGCCGGCTTCGTCATCTGGGCGATGACCACGGGCGATCAGAAGGACGCGATCCTGAGCTTGCTGGTGACGGGCTACATGGGCGTGTGTTTTGCGCACTATCTCATCGGCATCCCCTACAACATCTGGTTCGTGGGCCGTTACGGCGCGACGCCCGGCAAGATGGCGTGCGGGTTGCGCGTGGTCCGCGCCGACGGGCTGCCGCTGACCTATGCGCGGGCGTGCGGCCGGGCCTTTGCCGACTTGCTGAGCGCGATGATTCTGTATATCGGCTACATCATGGCCGCTTTCGACGGCGAGAAACGCGCGCTGCACGATCACATCTGTGACACGCGGGTCATTCGCAAACAGGGCTGACACAGATGAACCACGCCGCCATCGCCTGTCTGCGCTGCCGCGCCAGCCTGCCGCCAACGGCGGTGAACACCACCGCCCCCGTGGTCTGCCCGGCGTGCGGCGTGATGACGTTGACGGCGGTTTTCCCGGCGTTGTTCCGCCCGCAGGCCGCCCCCAGCGCGGGCGAGCCGCTGGCGACCGAGGAGGAGGCGAGCTGTTTTTACCATCCGCGCAAGAAAGCCGCGACCGCGTGCGAACTCTGCGGCCGGTTCCTGTGCGCGTTGTGCGATGTGGACTTCAACGGCCGTCATCTTTGTCCCGGCTGCATCGAACGCGGCGCGAAGAAGGAAGAACGGCCGACGCTGGACAACCACCGCACGCTCTACGACGGCGTCGCGCTGGCGCTGGCGGACCTGCCGGTGTTTCTTTGCTTGTTCGCAACCTTCATCACCGCGCCGATGGCGATCTACGTCGCGGTGCGCTATTGGAACGCGCCGGGCAGCCTCGTGCGCCGCGCGCAGAAGCCACGCTTCGTGCTCGCCATCCTGCTGAGCGTCGCGCAACTGGTGGTTTGGGCGGCCATCGTGGCCCGCTCGCTGCACTGAGGCATGGTCATGACGACCCATCCCCGCAACTACAAGCGGCTGGCGGGCACGCGCGGCGGCATTCACAGTCTGTGGCTGGCGGACGACCATTTGCTCCTCTTGAGCCATCATTGGTTCTCGGAGGAGTATCGCCGTTTCTTCTTCCGCGACATTCAACAAATCAGCGTGGCCAAGACGCACGGGGCGATGATCCTGAACATCGTCCTCGGCTTGTTTATCCTGCTTTTGGCCGGCGCCATCCCGCTAGTTGAGGTTTGGCAAGGCCTCGGCGTTTGGATTGCCTTGGCGGCGCTGCTCGGCGTCTTCAACCTCCTCAAAGGCCCAAGCTGCGTCTGCGAACTCCGCACCGCCGTCCAGACTGTTCGCCTGAAACCGCTGCGGCGGCTGCGGCGCGCGCAAAAAGTCCTGACGCGACTGCGTCCGTTGATCGAAGCGGCGCAAGGCGGTCCGGCAACGTCCGAGCTGATCACCAGCGGCCGGATCGCGCCGCAGGCTCCCGCGCCCGCGGCGGCCACTGCGACCGTCCAGCGTCCGCTGCGGCATTGTCATGGCCGGGCACATCTGATTCTGTTCTGGCTTTGCCTGGCTGACCTTCCATTGACCGCGGTAGCCTATTTCAACGACCAAGGATGGATGGATGCTCTGGGCCTGGCGCATTTCTTCGCCAGCGTCGGGTTTGCCATCGCCGCCCTCGTTCAGCAGCAACACAGCGACCTCCCGTCATCCTTGAAGCGCATTCCGATCCTCGTATTGGTCAGCGACGGATTCTTCCTGGTCACCGGAATCGGCTACACCGTCTTCCTGATCAGCGCAGGGCGATTGCAGCCCGGTCAAAACATTGCATGGCAAAGCGATCCGTTTATGCTGGCGATGACGGCCGTCTCAACCTCCTTCATCGTTGCTTGCGGCCTCGCGGGTCTGGTGCTGCGGAAGAAATCCCGCTTTCCTCCCGCCGCACCGCCGCCGGCACCTCCAAGCGATCAACCGTAGCGCACCATGACCGCTCTCGCTCACCAACGCTGTTTCAACCACGCCCGCCGCGAGGCCGTCGCGCGGTGCCCCGGCTGCGAGCGGTATTTCTGCCGCGAGTGCGTCACCGAACACGCCGACCGCGTGTTGTGCGCGTCGTGCCTGAAAAAACAGGCTGTGGCGGCAACCGTTCGCCCCTCGCGTTGGAGCGCGCTCGCGCGCCTGGCCGCCGGCGCGGCGGGTCTGCTGTTGGTTTGGGTTTTCTTCTACTTCGCCGGTCGCATCTTGTTGCTGTTGCCCAGCGATTTCCATGAAGGCACGATGTGGCGGGCCAGCGATGACGCGGAGAAATGACGCCGTGACGCCCATCCCTCCCATTCTCCCATGAACCGTTCGCGCCAACGCCGCGAGGGAATGCCCGCGCTCGAACTGATCGAGCAGGCGGTGCATCTCTTGCGCCGCGCGCCGATGGGCGTGCTGGCCGGCTACTACGTCGGCGCGGTGCCGTTCGTGCTGGGGCTGCTTTATTTCTGGGCCGACATGAGCCGCAACGCCTTCGCCGGCCGCCGTTGCGCGGAGGAGGCTTTGGGGCTGGCGCTGCTGTTCTTCTGGATGAAATGCTGGCAGGCCGTCTTTGCCGGCGAACTGAAGGCCCGCGTCGCCGGCGCCGAGCCGCCCCGCTGGACCCGCGGCCGCCTCGCGCGACTAGCGGTGACGCAAGTCATCCTGCAATCGTCCGCGCCGTTCCTGCTGCCGTTGGCGCTGCTGATGATGCTGCCGTTCGGCTGGGGCAGCGCGTTCTACCACAACGTCGCGGTGCTTGGCGACGGCACGAGCGACGAGACGCGCCCCGTCCTGCGCCAAGCGATGCAGCAAGCGCGGCTCTGGCCCCGGCAGAATTATTTGCTGATCCTGATTGTCTGGCTCTTCGGTTTCCTGGTGATGCTGAACCTCGCCAGCGCCGTGCTGCTCGTGCCGGAACTGATGCGCATCCTCCTGGGCGTCGAGACCGTCTTTACCCTCAGCGGCACGCACATGCTCAACACGACGTTCGTCGCGGTGTTGTTCGGACTGACTTATCTTGCCGTCAATCCGCTGATGAAAGCCTGCTACGTCCTGCGTTGCTTCTACGGCGAGTCGGTCCGGTCCGGCGCCGATCTGAAGGCCCAACTCCGCGCGTTGCTGGCGGCGGGCACGGTGGCCATCGCGCTGTTGTCTTGGGTGCCCGACGCCCTGGGAGCACAGACATCCCGCGCGCCTTCGCCCATGCGAACAAGCTCGGCATCCGCCCGACCAAGCCCGCCTCCCTGCAGCGCCCCGGTGGTTTCACCCGCGGCGCTCGACGGTGCGATCCAGAAAGTCCTCAGCCGGCCGGAATATGCGTGGCGGATGCCGCGCGAGCATGTCGAGGAGGAAAAGGGCCTGCTGGCGTCGTTGCTCGACGACTTTCTGGGCGTCCTGCGTCGGGGCGTCCGAGGCGTGGCGCAGTGGATTCGCGACGCATGGGAATGGGTCCAGGAGTATTTGCTGCGGCGGCAGCCACGCGAACGCGAAGGCGGCCTCCTCGGCTTGCACTGGACGGAGACAGCGCGATGGCTGCTGGTCCTGCTCGCGAGCGCTGTGGTTGCGGCGCTGGCGTTGATGCTGCGGCGGGCGTGGCGCCGTCACCGGCGCGCCCAAACGGTGTCCGCCGAGGCAATCACACCCGTCCCGGATGTCGCCGACGAGAACGTGACGGCTGACCAACTGCCCGCCGACGAATGGCTCCAGCGCGCGCGCGAACTGATGGAGCGCGGCGAACTGCGCCGCGCGTTGCGGGCGCTCTATCTCGGCAGCCTTGCCGCGCTCGCGCAACAGGAGATGCTTGTGCTCGCTCGGTTCAAGTCCAACCACGACTACGTGCGCGAGCTGTGCCGCCGGGCGCACGCGCGGCCGGAAACGGTCAGCGCGTTCACACAGAACGTCGCGGTGTTCGACCGCATCTGGTATGGCGCGCATCCGGTAGACCAGGAGACGATGAGCCGGTTCACCGCCAACATCGAAAGGATTCGGTCCCGTGCGTAAGGCGCTGCTGATCCTCGTCGCCATGGTCCTCGTCGCGGGGCTGACGCAGTTGTTCCTGCTGCGGTTCGCCGCCGGCGACGTCTATCCGCCCTACTCGACGTTGCGCGCCGATCCGCTGGGCGCGCGGGCGTTCTACGACAGCTTGGCCAGCCTCCACGGTCTGTCGGCCCAGCGGAACTTTCAATCCCTTGACCGGCTGAAGGCGTCCCCGCCGCTGACGTTTTTCTGGTTGGGCGAAAACATCAACGAAATGAAGGTCGCGCCCAAGTGGGTTGTCGAGAGCCTGGAGTCCCTCGTAAAAAACGGCGCGCGTCTGGTGTTCACATTCTGCCCAGAGCAGACAGCGCCAAGAAAATCCTGGGTCGAGCGCGCCAGGGAACGACAGATGGAAGAGAAGAAGGATCGCAAGAAAAAGGACGGCCCAAAAGATGCCAAGCGCCGCACGGCAAGGCCTGCTCCGCGTCATGATGAGGGAGAGGAAACAACTATCGTGTCCCTGCGCGAACGATGGGGCTTCGACTGGGATCACGCCGACCTGCCGCGAAACCAGGACGGCACGTTCAAATCCATCCCGGTGAGTCGCCGCGCCGACACTGCCACGCTGCCGAAGACGATCACGTGGCACACAGCAATCTACTTCACCAACATCGACCCGTCGTGGCGGACCATCTACAGCCGCGGCAGAAGACCCGTGCTCGTTGAGCGCCCGCTTGGCCGCGGGACGATCGTCTTCGTGGCAGACTCCTACCTGCTGAGCAACGAGGGCCTCCGCGACAACCGCGAGCCGGCGCTGCTCGCATGGCTGGTCGGCCCGAATACAACGCTGGTTTTTGATGAAACGCACCTCGGCGTGAGCGAGTCGCCCGGCATCATGACGCTTGCGCGCCAGTATCGCCTGCACGGACTGTTCGCCGGCTTGCTCGTGCTGGCGGCGCTGTTCGTCTGGAAGAACGCCGCCAGCTTCGTGCCGCCCCACGACGAGGAGGCCGGCGCGTTGCGCCTCGAGCCGACGGCCGGCAAAGACGCCGCCGCCGGCCTGGTGAATCTGTTGCGCCGGACGATCCCGCCACGCGATCTGGCATTGGTGTGCTTCGAGGAGTGGAAGAAATCTTTCGCCCACCGCCAAGAGCTCGCCGCGCGTCTGGCGCGCGCCCAGTCGCTGGTGGACGCCGAGCGTTCGCGCCCGCCGGCCAAACGCCAGCCGGTGCAGATGTATCGGGACATCAGTCGCGTTTTGGCCGAACGGCAATGACGCAGGAAGGGACAAGCATGAATACAGACATCCATCAACTGACAGAAACACTGACACGCGCCCGCCAAGAGGTCGCCAAGATCATCATCGGCCAAAGCGAGGTTGTGGATCAGGCCCTCATCGTCATCCTCACCGGCCATCACGCGCTGGTCGAGGGCGTTCCGGGCATCGCCAAGACGCTGCTGGTGCGCACGCTGGCGCGCGTGCTCGGATGCGAGTTCGCGCGCATCCAGTTCACGCCCGACCTGATGCCCGCCGACATCACCGGCACCAACGTCTTCAACCTCCAGCGCAACGAGTTTGTGCTTGTCAAAGGCCCGGTCTTCACCAGCTTCCTGCTCGCCGACGAAATCAACCGCGCGCCCGCCAAGACGCAGTCGGCGCTGCTGCAGGCGATGCAGGAGCGCACGGTGACGATTGACCGGCAGACCCACCCGCTGCCGCCGAACTTCACCGTGTTCGCCACGCAGAACCCGATCGAATACGAGGGCACCTACCCGCTGCCCGAAGCGCAGAAGGACCGCTTCATGCTCAAAATCACGATGAACTACCCGGCCCGCGAGGAGGAAACCTCGCTCGCCGAACGGATGCTCGGCCAGGAATCGCCCGAAGCCATGCTCGCACGCGGCGCGGTCCAACCCGTGGTCACCGCCGAGGCGCTCGTGACTTTGCGCCAGCAACTCGAACACATCCTCGTCCGGCCGGAAATGGTCGGCTACGCCGTGGACATTGTGCGGACCACGCGGTCCAGCGACAGCGTGCTGGTCGGCGCGGGGCCGCGCGCGACGCAGGCGTTGGTGCTCGCCAGCCGCGCCCACGCCGCCCTCAACGGACGCGATTTCGTCACGCCCGACGACATCAAGGCCATGACCGCGCCGGTGCTGGAGCATCGGTTGATTTTGCGGCCCGAATTCGAGATCGAGGGCCTCAGCGTCGCCGAGGTCATCCAACGAATTTTGCAGCAAGTCACCGTGCCGAGATGAACCCTTGATCGCCGACGAAAGAGGGTGAGACGGTTGGGTCCGCCACTCCCGCCTCCTGACGCCGGCGGCTACGCAGAAAAAATGATCGTCCCTCGCTCCAAACTGCTGCTTTGGGTCGCCGTGGTGGTCGTGCCGTCCGCCACGCTCGCCGTCGCGTTGCCGGCGACGGCAACTGTGTCGCTGGGATTGATCGCGGCACTGACGGCGCTGGCGCTCTTGGACGCGGCGCGAGCGCGTAGCAGCCTCGACGGCGTGGCGGTGGAGATGCCGCCTGTGGNGCGGCTGACGAAGGACCGCGAGGGCGCGATCGAACTGCGCGTGCGCAACGATTCGCAGAAGGCGCGGCGCGTGCGGCTGGGTTTGGAGTTCCCGCGTGAGTTGGCGTCGCCGCACGAGGACCGCGTGGCGCTGCTGCCGGCAGGCGCGCGATGGTCACGACTGACGTGGCCCTGCACCCCAATCCGGCGGGGGGCGTATCGGTTCGAGCGGTGTCATCTCGAAGGCGAATCGCCGCTCGGCTTTTGGGCGTTCCGCGCGGCGCGGCCCGCACGCGGCGAGGTGCGCGTGTATCCGAACCTGCTCACCGAACGCCGCAATCTCGCGGCGATCTTCCTGAACCGCGGCGGCCTCGGCATCCATGCGCAACGGCAGGTGGGCAAGGGACGCGAGTTTGAGAAGCTGCGCGAATACATCGCGGGCGACAGCTACGAGGACATCCACTGGCTGTCTCTTATACACAT
>JAOACV010000096.1 GCA_026417675.1 Verrucomicrobiia bacterium | reverse complement strand
GCCGCCGCCCATCGAGAAGGCCGCGCCGGTGTTGTAGGCCAGCGTGAACCGAAGCGTCCACACCACGTCGATCGATTCGCCCCCGGCGAGGGCCCGCAGCGCCCACGACTTGGTGAGCTGGTCGAGCGCGAGTGGGCGAGATTTGTCGCCGCGCGCGCGGCGGGCGCAAAGGGTGGTGCGTAAAACGCCATGATCAGCGTCGTCATTCCAACCTACAACCGCGCGCAGTTTATCGCCGATACGATCGAGAGCGTGCTGGCGCAGGTGTATCGGGAGTTTGAGGTCATTGTGATTGACGACGGCTCGACCGACAACACCGCCGAGGTGGTCGCGCGCTTCGGCGACAACGTCCGCTACGTGTCCCAGACCAACAGCGAGCGCGCCGTCTCCCGAAATCACGGCCTGCGCCTCGCCAGAGGCGAGTTCGTTGCGTTCCTAGACTCGGACGACTGCTGGGAGAAACAGGCGCTGATCGAAATGGTCAAGAGCCTGCGGGCTAATTCGGCGGCGGCGTTGGCGGCGGTGGGCTGCTCCATCGTCGGCGCCGACAACCGCGTGTTGAGCGTCTTCTACCCCGGCGGCGGCGTCGAGGGCGTGTTGCCGGAAGCATTTTATCATTTGCTGCGCACCAACGTCATCGGCTCGCCCTCATCGGTGTTGTTGCGGCGTAGCGCGCTGGAGCGGTGGGGCGGCTTCGACGAAGACCGCGGCCTGCTCGGTGTGGAGGACTGGGAACTCTGGGCGCGGCTGGCGTTTCACGCGCCAATCGTCTGCCGGCGCTGGCCGCTGGTCCGGTATCGCCGCCATTTCAGCAACACACCGCTGGCGACGATGCGGCTGCGTTATCCCATTCTCGTGGAAGCGCTGCTGCGGAACCTTTCTCTGACGGCGTCACAGGAGGAGCAGATCCGGTCGCTGTGCGCGCAGCGGCTGGCGGAGTATGCGGAGGAGTTGTCGCGCATCAACGAATCGGCCGCGGCGGCGTATTGTGCGGAGGCGGCCCGGCGCCTCCATCCCGCGGCGCCCGCGCGATTCCGATCCTCGGAATTCAGGAGGCAAGATGCCCATGGACAAGAAACGAATCATGGTGGTGGACGATGACGAGGCTTTCACGCGGATCGTCCGGCTGACGCTGGAGCAAACCGGTCGCTATGATGTGCGCGTCATGCACGCGGGCCAAGAGGTGATTCCGGCGGTGCGCGAGTTTCAGCCGCACCTGATCCTGCTGGATGTGATCCTGCCGGACATGGACGGCTGCGAACTGGGAACCCGGATCAAAGCCGACGCCGCCTTGAGCGGGATTCCGATCGTGTTTCTCACGGGCTTGGCCACGGGGCCGAAGAACGCGCCGGGCGGATTTGTGCGGCACGGCTTCCGCTTCGTGGGCAAGGTCATGAGCGGCCAGGAACTGGTGCGGTGTGTGGAAGAAAACCTCCAGACACCGGCTGGCGACGGCGACAAGCCAGGATCGCAGCCTGACAACAAGCTTTGACTCCGCCACGCTGTGCGGTAGATTTTTTCCCAAACCCGCACCGAGGATTCTTGATGGCCGCGGACGACGCCAAGGAAAAGAAGCACGAGATGATGGAAGTGCCCGGCTTTGAGCTTTACGAGCGGCTGGGCGAAGGAACGATGGGCGTGGTATTCCGCGCGCGGCATCAGTTCACCGACCAGATCGTCGCGCTGAAGGTTCTCTACCCCATCCTCGCCGGCAACGTCACCTATCTGGAACGCTTTCGCGCCGAGGCAGAGGCCGCCGTGCATCTCGATCATCCCAACCTGGTGCGAGTCCACGGTTTCGGCCAGCGCGGGCTGACCTATTTCATCTGCATGGAGTATGTCGAGGGCATCAATCTGCGCGACCTGCTGGCCCGCGAAGGCGCCTTGGACGAACTGACGGTCATCGTCATCGGCATGTGCGTCGCCTCCGCCCTCCATTATGCCTGGGAAAAATCGCGCCTCATTCATCGCGATGTGAAGCCCGAAAACCTCCTGATCAGCAAGGACGGACGGCTCAAGCTCTGCGACATGGGCATCGCTAAACGCATGGTGCCGCAGCCCGTGGACAAGTCCTTGACGCGCACGGGCTACGTCGTCGGCACGCCACACTACATCGCGCCGGAACAATTGAAGGGCGGCAAGGAACTCGACTGCCGCGTTGACATCTACGCCCTCGGCGCCACGCTCTACAACGCCGCCACGGGCCACACCATTCACCAGGCCGATAACATGTTCAGCCTGCTGATGAAACAGGCAAGCGAACCCGCCAGAGACCCGCGCGAAATCATGCCCGGCCTCGATGACGCTTTCTGCAAGCTATTGTTGCAAATGCTTGACCTCGACCGCGAAAAACGCCCCGCCAACTGGACGGTCGTCTATGACGAACTGGCCGCGATTCACGAGCGGCTCACGCTCGCGAGAATGTCCGCGCCCATCCGCATCAGTTCGGCTGAGCGCGTAGAAACCCAAACCCCAGGAGCCACGGCGTGAACTCACTGCAAATCCAACTCCCTGACGGCACCGTGCGCAAGATCCCGCTCGGCAGTCGCCCCAAAATCTTCGGCCGCGACGAGACCGCCGACGTCATCCTTGAAGACCCGGCCATCAGCCGCAACCACTGTTCTGTCGCCGCCTTGCCCAACGGCATTCGCGTCGAAGACCTCGGCTCCGCCAACGGCGTTCTCGTCAATGGCAAGCGCGTCACCTCCGCGATCCTCAAGAACGGCGATCAACTTCAGGTCGGCCCTTTCGTCTTTGCCGTCGAATGCTCCACCGCGCCCGGCTTCGGCACCGTTATCCGCCTCGTCGAGGAACAATTTGCCGTCGGCAAAGGCTTCAAGACCATCCTGCGCGAAATCGCCGCCGAGAAACGCACCTCCCAAGGCGCGCCACCCCCCAAATCCAGCGGCGGCCCCGGCGCGAGCAAGACCTGACAGTTTGCATCCGTTGTCCGGTGCCAACGCAACCAGTCCATCCGGTGTTGTGTAACGGGCGTTACACGTTACCCAACCAACCACCTACTGGCCTGCCGGGAGGTTTCGTCCCGGCTATGCCGCGCTCGGCAGCGGGAAACAAACCGTTCGTCCCTTGCGGGATGGAAAACAAACGTCCGCCGTTCTACTCTGCTTGCGCTTCCAACTGAGAAGCTCGGAAAAGTTCATGATTGAACGCGCGCAACTGTTTGCGTTGGGACGCTCGGTCTTGGTCAAAACCGCCGCGTGGTTGGTGTTCTGGACCGCGCTGACCCTGGCGATGGCCGGCTATTTTGTTGTCGCCAGCGTGTTCAGTTGGGACCAGGCGCTTCGGGTTTCTCTGCGCGATTGGGTATCATGGGCAATTCTGTCGCCGTTGGTCGTCTGGCTGGCGCTGCGCTTCCCGCTTGAACGGACCAAACTGTGGCGGAGCGCGCCCGCCCACATCGCCGGGTGCGCGCTAGCGGTGGCTGCGTGCGGCGCGATCAACGACTGGTTGATGCCATGGACCGGGCCGGGCTTTGGCCGGCCGCCGCGACGGCCGCCCCCGACGGAGGGCATGAGCGCGCCCTTGAGTCGCGAGGAACGGCAACCTGGTCCACCACACGACCGGCCGCCGCCCCCGCGGGAGTATCGCGGTCGCCGGCCGCCGCCCAGCTCCTGGCTCTGGCTGCGGGCCAAGATCAACATACCGATCTACTGGGTTATCGTCAGCGTGGTTCACGCGCTGACCTACTACCGCCGGTCGCAGGAACGAGAGCGGAAAGCGCTGGAGCTGTCCGCGAGCCTGGCGCAAGCGCGCTTGCAGGCGCTGAAGCTGCAACTGCAACCCCATTTTCTGTTCAACACGCTCAATGCCATTGCCGCGCTGGTGCACAAGGATCCGCACGCCGCCGACGACATGATCAGCAATCTGAGCGAATTGTTACGGCAGTCGCTCGACAGTTCCGATCTGCAAGAGGTCCCGCTTCGGAAGGAAATGGAGTTTCTGGACTGTTATCTGGAAATCGAGCGGATGCGTTTGGGCGACCGGCTGCGGGTGGAAAAAGACATCGCCGCGGAGACGCTCGACGCGCAGGTGCCCGTGATGATTTTGCAGCCGCTGGTCGAGAACGCCATCCGGCACGGCATCGAGCCGTCGCGCGCGCCCGGTATTGTGACGGTTCAGGCGGGACGCGAGGGGGATTGGCTCTTGTTGACCGTCCGGGACAACGGCGTGGGCACAAACGCCGGAACTCCCGGCAACGGCCGGGCGGGCATCGGCCTGGCCAACACGCGCGCGCGGTTGCAGGAACTCTACCCAAACCGCGCGGAACTTGTCATGGAGCCGGCGTCGCAAGGCGGCGTGTCGGTGTCCCTGCGGTTGCCGTTTCATACGAGGCCGGTGACGGCTGGTTCATCACTGTGAAAATCAAGGCCCTGATTGTGGACGACGAGCCGCTCGCTCGCGAGCGCATCCGGATGCTGCTCGCCAAGGAGCCGGATATCGAGGTCGCCGGCGAATGCGCCGACGGCGACGAGGCGCTGGCGGCGATCAAGAAACACGCGCCGGACCTGGTGTTCCTCGACGTGCAAATGCCGGAGATGGACGGGTTCGAGATGCTGCGCCATCTTGGCGAGGACGTGCCGCCGGTGGTGATCTTCGTGACGGCCTACGACCAGCACGCCGTCAAGGCGTTCGAGGTCCACGCGCTTGATTACCTGCTGAAGCCGTTCAAACAGTCGCGTTTCAGGGAAGCGGTGCAGCGCGCTCGCGAACAGATCACGCGCCGGCAGACCGACAGCGTTTCCAAGCGGCTCCTTCAGTTGCTGGAGGAGCGGAAGCCTGCGGCTTATCTCAGCCGGCTGGCGGTGAAGGAGAAGGAGCGCGTGTTGTTCGTGAAGACCGCGCAGATCGAGTGGATCGAGTCGGCAGGGAACTACGTTCTGCTGCACGTCGGCAAGCAAACTCACATCGTGCGCGAAACGATGACCGCGTTGGAAGCGCGTCTCAATCCGAAACAGTTCCTGCGCATCAGCCGCTCCACGCTCGTCAACCTGGATTGCGTGAAGCAACTGCAGCCGATGTTCAAAGGCGAGTATGTCGTGGTGCTTCACGACGGCAGGCAACTGCCCATGACCCGCGGCATTCGCGAGGTGGAACAGCGTCTGAAATTCTCGTGAGCCGGGTTCTTGGTCACGGCGTTTCGCGCGGTAGCCCCGTGAATGCGTTGCATCGTCCCAATTCCGTCGCGGGACACGGGAAAGGCTCTAGACTTGGATTTGTTGGCTCGACCATCGGCGCGTCGGGCGGTAAACGTTAATTGCGAAAGGACAACTCGGTCATGACAACACGAATCATTCACGTGGCTATCGTTGCGCTGGCCGCGGCTCTCTGGGCCGTTCCGGCCTGCGCACAACCTTCTGCCGATTCTCCACCGGGCCAGCGCGGCGCGGCACCGGGGCGCGATGGGCCGCCGCCGTTTGTGCCACCGGTGATGCGCGCGCTCGACGCCAACAGCGACGGCACGATTGACGCGGAGGAGATCGCGAAAGCGCCGGAATCGCTGAAAAAGCTCGACGCGAACAACGACGGGAAACTCTCCTCCGAGGAAATGCGGCCGCGTTTCGGGGGCATAGGGCCGGCGGGCGGTCGTGGCTCCGGACCGCAGGGCGGTGGGTTCGGCGGCCCTCCGCGTCGCTCGTCCGAGGGCGGCATTTCTTTCACCAGCCAGACGCAGGCCAAATCCGAAACCGAGAAGAAGATTCTCAGTGTCCTTGCGGACATGAGCCAGAACCAGCGGCGCGGCACCCAGAGCGTTCCCGAAGAGGACGGTCGCATCTTGCGCGTGCTGGCGGAGGCGCTCGGCGCGAAGCACGTCGTCGAACTCGGCACCTCCATCGGCTATTCAGGCGTGTGGTTCTGCCTGGCGCTTCAGCAGACCGGCGGCAAGTTGACAACCTATGAGATAGATCCTGCGCGCGCCGCGCGCGCGAGAGAGAACTTCAAGCGCGCCGGGGTAGAGCATCTCGTCACGCTCATCGAAGGCGACGCCCACGAAGAGGTCAAGAAGCTCCGGGAGCCGATAGACATCGTGTTCCTCGACGCGGACAAGGAGGGCTACCTGGACTATCTGGAGAAACTGCTGCCGCTGGTGCGTCCCGGCGGGCTGATCGTGGCGCACAACATGAACCAGCGCCAAGCCGACCCTCGCTACGTGAAGGCCATTACGACCAATCCTGCGCTTGAAACCTTGTTCCTGAATATGGAAACCTCCGGCATCGGCGTAACCCTGAAGAAGCGTTGAATCGCTCCAAACGCCGCGTGCCATGACAGCCAAACCGAGACCGGAACTTTCGCTGTTCGACTCCACCTGCCTGATCGTGGGTATCATCATCGGCGCGGGCATC
Organism: Verrucomicrobiia bacterium; assembly: GCA_026417675.1. Taxonomy (GTDB): domain Bacteria; phylum Verrucomicrobiota; class Verrucomicrobiia; order CAIQCK01; family CAIQCK01; genus JAOACV01. The sequence goes on along the minus strand of JAOACV010000096.1, from coordinate 1,266 downwards.
TACCAGATGGCGCCGGACATCGCCAAAGGCGTCGGCAACGGTTGGGGGGTGTTGGGCATCTGGGCGCTGGGCGGCTTGCTGTCGTTGTGCGGCGCGTTGAGTTATGCTGAGCTGGCCACGGCGTATCCGCAGGAGGGCGGCGACTATGTTTACTTGAGCCGCGCTTACGGCAAGTGGGCGGGGTTCCTGTTCGGTTGGGCGCAACTGGCGATTGTCCGGCCTGGCGACATCGCGGTGATGGCCTTCGCGTTTGCGACGTACGCGCGCGCCATCTATGACCCACTGGCGCACACGGCGTTTCCTCACAGCCAGCAGGTCTATGCGATTGCCGCAGTGGTCGTGCTGACGCTCATCAACGTCCTGGGCGTCCGCACGGGCAAATGGACCCAGAACCTGTTGACGACCGTGAAAGCCGTCGGCCTGCTCATGGTTGTGGCGGCGGCATTCATGACGGTGCCGAGCCGCCCCGCGGTGCCGGTCGCGGGCGAATTGCCGTTCAGCCTCGCGTTGATCTTCGTGCTGTTCACCTACGGCGGCTGGAACGAAATGGCTTATGTCGCCGCGGAAGTCAGAGACCCGCGCCGGAACATCGCGCGCGCGCTACTGCTGGGGACTGGGGTCGTGATGGTTCTTTATTTGATGGTGAACGGGGCGTTTCTCCACACCCTGGGTCACGCGGGGATGACCGCTTCGGAGGCCGTGGCGGCCGATGCGCTGGCGACGGTGTTTCCACGGGCGGCCAGCACGTTGATCAGCGCCCTGATTTGCGTCTCCGCGCTTGGCGCCGTGAGCGGGTTGATTTTCACGGGCGCCCGCATTTCCTACGCCGTGGCCATGGACCATCGGTTGTTTCGATGGCTGGGCCAGTGGCATCCCGTCCGGGGCACGCCGACGGCCGCGCTGCTCGTGCAAGGCGGCATCGCGGTGACGCTCATCGCGCTGCTGGGTTCGTTCGTGGATGCCGTTCTCTACACGGCGGCGACGGTCTATTCCTTCTACATGGCCTCGACGCTGGCGGTGGTGGTGTTGGCGCGCACGTCCGAGCCCCCCTGGTTCTCGGTCATGCCCATGCCGATCCACAGCGCACGCCGGTGCTGCAGCGGCGCATCGGTCTCGTCATACGTGTCGGCCAGCAGGCGCTCTCCCAGCAACGTCCACAGCGCGGGCTCCCGCTGCAGCAAAGGGATGGCGGCCTGCGTCATCGTGGTCGGGCACAGGGTGCCTTGTTCGACCTGCCCGTGGAGGTAAAACAGGGCGGCCCAGGCG
>JAOACV010000095.1 GCA_026417675.1 Verrucomicrobiia bacterium | reverse complement strand
GTATATGCTCTACCAGCCGGTCAAGAAACTCAGCAAGGTCCATCTGACGCTGGAGCAGAGCATCGCGGCGGCCGAGCGGATTTTCAAGGTCATGGACTTGAAACCGAGTGTCACCGACGCGCCGCAAGCGCGCGTGTTGCCGCCGCTGCGCGAAAAGATCGTGTTCGAGAACGTCAGTTTCCGCTATCACGACCAGCCGGTGCTGGAGAACATCAACGTGACCGTGCCGGTCGGCTCTGTGCTCGCGGTGGTCGGGCACACCGGCAGCGGCAAGACGACCTTGCTGAACCTGCTGCCGCGTTTCTACGATCCGACCCGCGGGCGCGTGCTGATAGACGGGCAGGACATTCGCGAGGTGACGCTGCAATCGCTGCGCAGCCAGATCGGGATGGTGACGCAGGAGACGATCCTGTTCGACGACACGGTGGCCAGCAACATCGCCTACGGCCGCCCCGACGCTTCCCGCGAGGCGATCGTCGAGGCAGCTCGGCGCGCGCATGCCGACGAGTTCATTCGCCATCTGCCGCGCGGCTACGACACCGTGGTGGGCGACAAGGGCATGCGGCTCTCCGGCGGCGAGCGGCAGCGCATTGCCATCGCGCGCGCGCTGCTGAAAAACCCGCCGGTGCTGCTGCTTGACGAGGCCACGTCGGCGCTGGATTCCAAAACCGAGCAGCTCGTGCAGGAGGCGATTGACGAGCTGATGCGCGGCCGGACCGTCTTCGCCGTCGCGCACCGGCTTTCCACCATCCAACATGCCGACCGCATCCTGGTGCTGGAGAGCGGGCGCATCGTCGAGAGCGGCTCCCACGCGGAGTTGCTGGCCCGAGGCGGCGTTTACAGGCGGCTCTACGACCAACAGTTCAGGGCATGAGCGTAACCAGCCGCCTTCTGTATTTCTCCATTCGCGCGCTCGCTGCGACCCTGCGCTATACGGTCGAGGACCAGAGCGGCCGGGTCGGAGTCCGGGAGCGCCCCGCCACCCTCTTTGCCATCTGGCACAACCGGCTCGGATTGATGCCGTATCTTTATCAGCGTCTCATCGGCCGGCGGGATTTGGCGATTCTGGTCAGCCCCAGCCGCGATGGCAACTACCTGGCCGACATCATTCAGCAGTTTGGCTTCACGCCCGTGCGCGGCTCCTCCAGCCAACGGGGCCAGCAGGGCTTGCTGGAAATCGCCCGCCTGGTCCAAAAGGGTTACGACGCCGGCTGGGGCGTTGACGGGCCGCGCGGCCCCCGCGGCGTCGCGAAGCCCGGCATGATCAAGCTGGCCTCGCTCACCGGCGCGCCGATCGTGCCCGTCAGCCTCACGGTGTCGCCCTGCAAGCGGCTCAACAGTTGGGACCGCTTCATCCTCCCGTTGCCGTTCGCCCGCTGCACGGTGCGCCTCGGCAAGCCCGTCGAGGTCCCCGCCGACGCCGACGATGCGACGACGGAGGAGCGACGATTGGCGCTGGAGCAAGCCCTGAACGAGCTATCGGGCGGCGCGCCATAATCGCACAAACACGCTCCAATCCGCAAAACACCCGCGCGTCAACGGAGCGATTTGGAGTTGGGAGTTTCCCCTTCCCTCCGCCCGTTCAGCCGCGACCGGACTACAAATGTCCCCTGGCGGCATACCGCTGGCATTGCTGCTGCGTCGTCAGGATATAGGCGCGCGTTGTGCGGTAAGTGACGTTCGAGACGAACTGCCGGGGGTCGAACGGCTTCGGACCGGTGGCCCAGCGCAGCGCGTTGCTGCGACCGGCGTTGTATTCGGCCAGCGCGAACGGGACCGGATCGCTCGTGCTGCCGGCCCATCGGTCCAAGGCGCGCCGCAGATACCAGCAGCCGATGTCGAGGGTTGTCGCCGGAATGAACAGCGCCTGCTGCGGATCAAACCCCGCCACACCATGCGCCTTCGCCCATTCGTGCGCGGTGGCGGGCATGATCTGCATCAACCCGATCTCGCCCTTGCGCCCGCGCGCGTTCGGATCAAAGCGGCTCTCGCGCCAGACCACCGCCTTCACCAGAAACGGGCTGAGGCCGTGTTTCTGCGCGACCGCCAGAATCTCGTCGTCGAACCGATGCTCCCACCAGTAGCGATAGCCGTAAAAAACCGCCGCGCCCAGCACCGCCAACACAACGCCGGCGTTCAACAGACCGCGCAATTTGCGCCATCGGCTCACGCGCGGAGTATGACGCCCGGAATCCGTTTTGGCAACGTCCCGGTGGAACTTGCGCTTCACGTTTTGCGGTTTCCGTCTTAGGCTTCGCGCGTGACAGGCCCCATCGCCAAAGTCGTCGTCGAGATCGCCGTCGGGCGCGAGTTTGATTATCGCGTGCCCGACCCACTGCGCGCGGCGGTTCATGTCGGCTCGCGCGTGCGCGTGCCGTTCGGCCATCGCAATGTCCTGGGGCACGTCGTCGGCTTCGCCGAGAAGTCCGACGCGCGCCACCTCAAGGAGATTGCCGACGTCATCGGCGCCAAACCGTTGCTCGACCCGACGCTGATCGAGCTGGCCCGCTGGATGGCGCGCTACTACTGCTGCCCGGTGGAGACCGCCATGCGCTGCGTGCTGCCGGAGGTCGTCCGGCGCGGCGAGGCGAGCTTCAAACAACACCTGCACGTCCAGCTCAAGCCTGTCGGCGACATCGAGCCGGCCCTCGGCGCCCGCGCGGCCAAACAGCGACAGGTCGTCGAAATCCTCAAGGCCAATCCGAGCGGGATGTTCCTGGCCGAACTCGTGCGCAAGGCCGGCGTCACCGCCGCCGTGGTGGAGACGCTCAAACGCAAGGGCATCGTCGAGGTCGCCTACCGCACCAGCGAACGCGACCCGTTTGGCGACGAGGTTTTTGTGCCGAGCGAGGCGCTGCCGCTGAGCGCGGCCCAGCGGAATGCGCTCGATCTGGTCAGGAAGAGCATCGCGACGCTCGATCCGCCGGTGGTGCTCCTGCACGGCGTCACGGGCAGCGGCAAGACGGAGGTCTATCTGCAAGCCATCGAGCACGTCCTCGACCTCGGCAAGGGCGTCATTGTGCTCGTGCCGGAGATCGCGCTGACGCCTCAAACCGTCGAGCGGTTCAAGTCGCGGTTCAACCCGAAACGCTACGGCACGCAGGTGGCCGTCCTGCACAGTCATCTCTCCTCCGGCGAGCGCCACGACGAATGGCACAAGATTCACAACGGCCGCGCCCGCATCGTCATCGGCGCGCGCTCGGCGGTGTTCGCGCCCGTCAACCCCCTCGGCCTCATCGTCGTGGACGAGGAACACGAAACTTCCTACAAACAGGAGGACGCGCCGCGCTACAACGCGCGCGACGTCGCCGTCGTGCGCCGGGCCTCGCCGACGCCGGAATCGCCCGGCATGTTGGAGCGCCACTACGCGCCGCGGACGCCGCTGCGCTTGTTGGAGGGCGCGGTGCCAGGGAGGACAAAACGCCTCGGCTGCCTGGCGTTTCGCTCCGCTCCGGCGGGGGATTTTGCGGCCGTGGAAATCCTGAGTCCGTCCGGCGATCTGCGCGAGGCGGCGGCGAACTTGTTCGCCGCGCTGCGCCGGCTGGACGCGGCGGGCGCGGAACTGATCGTGGCCGAACCGGTGCCGGAGACGGGGCTGGGCGTGGCGATCATGGACCGGCTGCGCCGCGCGGCGGAACGACCGGCATGAGTAACGCCAGCCAAACAGCTCAGCGCGTTGTCTGTTTCATCTCGGCCACATGAGCGAGAATCGCTTGGCGCATCGCGGCGCTGGCTTTCGGCGAGTTGGCATGGCCGCAGAAGACGTCATTGAAGATTTCCTTCCTGCCGCGGAGGGCGTTGTAGGCGGCATAGACGCCCGTCGGCGGGCAGGTGGTGTCTATGAAGCCGACGGTGATAATGCCGGCAGCCTTGGTGCGCGCGGCGAAGTTCACCGCATCGTAGTAGCGGACGGCTTCGACGACGTTGGGGGCGGGCTTCTCGCCGGTGGCGATAAACTTCGGCCAGCCGTTGACGCGGCCGACAACGCAGCCAGTGTGGTCGCAGCCGGCCGGCACGCCGGCGGCGAAGAACGTCACACGGGGGTCGAGGCCGGCGGCGACGAGCGATTGGTAGCCGCCCTGGCTGCTGCCGTGGACGACGACAGCGCGGCCGTCCCATTCCGGCTGCGCCGTTAGGAAGTCGAGAGCGCGGACCAATCGTAGGAACATGCCGCGGAAATAGATCGTGTCGCGGGATTCACGGCCCCGGAGGCGATAGTCCTTCAGTTCTCCGTCGCGGAGGCTCGTGTAGAACTCTTCCGGCTTGCCGTTGGGGATGCCGTGGGCGTTGATGTCGAGCGCCAGAAAACCCTGCTTCGCCCACCCCGCGGCGGCGCCGAGGCTGGAACTGCGCGCGCCGGCGCCGTGGACGAGAAGGATGATCGGCAGGCTTTTGGGTTTCGCGCCGCCGGGCCGCGCGAGGTAGCCGCTGACGGGCGCGCCGATGCTGTCAGCCTGGAGGTCGAAGCAATCCACGCCTTCCAAGGGCGACTTGACCGGCGTCAGGCACGGGTTGACGGGAACTGCGGCGAGTTTCTTTTTCTGCGCAGTCCAGAACGCGTCGAAGTCGTCCGGCGCCGGCAGGCTTGGCTTGATCTGAAGCGGGTCAACCGCCGCGCCGCCGAGGGCGACGCGGGAGAGTTTGTTCGGGCCGGTGAACTGCGCGCGACAGAGCAGAAAACCCGGTTCGTCGAGCTGGCCCGTGACGGTCGCGGCGCCGCCGGCGAGCTTCACCCTGCCGCTGGTGGTCGGGGGCACGCCGTCTTTGGAGATCATCCATGCGATCTCCACGTCGCTCACCGGCTGCTGGTCGTGGAGCAGCTTGATCGTGAACGCGACAGTCTCGCCTCGTTGGTAGATCGCGCCGGGCCGGTCGGCGGTGACGGAAAGGACGTAATTGGTGGATGGCGGGTCGGTCTGCGCGAGAGCGGTGGAGGCGATCGCGAAGAGAACCGGAGCCAGACGGCGAAGAGTTGGATTCATGCGACGATTCTCTGACGCGGGGCGGACAGGAACGCAAGAGGATTGTGGTGCAAGGGTTTGCATCGCTCCCCAACGCGATCCCAATCCCTTATCCGCGGAACGGAGTGGCTGGAGTCGCTTTCCTCCAAAATCGTGATTGAAAGTGCCGCGCGAAACGGCACCATTTGCGCCAGGAGAACACCTTGTATGAAGACCATCGTTTCCGTTGTTGTGGCCACCATGCTGGCGGGCACTGCTGCGGGCGCGGCGGCCCCGCTGTTCCACGCCCAAGGCGAAATGGCGGGCGAGCCGACGCAGACCAGCGTCATCCTGCAATCGCGCCTTACGGCCGCCCAAGGCTTGCGCGACGGCGATGTGCCGGGCGCGACGGGCTGGGCGTGTTTTGAATTGTCGCGCGAGGCGGGTTTTCAAGAAGCGTGCCAGACCGAGTGGATGGAGGCGACGGCGGACCGCGACTTCATCGTGAAAGTGAAAGTTACCGGCCTGCAGCCCGGCACGAAGTATTACTACCGGCTGAATTTCGGCCCCACTCGTGAGTCGGCGCAACCCGGCCCGGCGCGCAGCTTTAAGACGCTGCCGGCGACCGTCGCGGAGACGCCTGTGAAGTTCGTCATGGCCAACTGCATGAACTACGCTTTCTTTCACCGCGGCCCGAACGACACCGGCGAAGGCGCGGCGCCGGAGGCGGACAGAAAACTCGGCTATCCTGCGATGGAGGCGATCCGCAAACTGCAGCCGGACTTCTTCGTCGGAGCCGGCGACAACGTTTACTACGACCATCCCAAGACGAAACCCGCGCGGACGCAGGAGGAAATGCGCCGCAAGTGGCACGAGCAGTTCGTCCAGCCGCGGGTGGTAACGCTCTTCGGCGACGTGCCGGCGTTCTGGCTCAAGGACGACCATGATTATCGCTACAACGACGCCGACACCACGGGCGACCGGCCGCCCACGCACGCGCTCGGCGTCCGGACGTTCCTCGAACAACTTCCCGTCGTGGACCCACTGGAGAAGAGGCCGCTCACCTACCGCACCCACCGCGTCAACAAGTTCCTCCAGATCTGGATGCTCGAAGGCCGGGATTATCGCAGCCCGAACGCGATGCCCGACGGTCCTAGAAAGACGATCTGGGGTCCCGACCAAAAGGCGTGGCTGATGCAGACGCTGCGCAACAGTGACGCAACCTTCAAGCTGATCATCTCGCCCACGCCGATGGTAGGCCCCGACGACGCGAAGAAAAGCGACAATCACACCAATCCCGGCGGCTTCCGCTACGAAGGCGACGCCTTTTTCGCATGGCTGCGGGAGAGAAACCTCAGAAACGTGTTCATCCTCCGCGGCGACCGCCACTGGCAATACCACTCCGTGCATCCCATCGGCTACGAGGAGTTTTGCTGCGGTGCCCTCCACGACGAGAACTCCCGGCTCGGCCCCAAACCGGGCGATCCCAACTCCACCGACCCGCAGGGTCTTGTCAAACAGCTCTACGCGCAGAAGGAGAAATCCGGCGGGTTCCTGCAAGTGGGTGTCACGTCGGATCGGACGTTGGAGATCAGTTTCTACGACGATCGCGGCACCTTGCTCCACAAGGTCGTGAGACCCGCCACGCCACCGACCCCCGCAGCCTTCCCGCCGCCGCCGAAGCCTGCGACGCCACAGCCCGCAGCAAAACCCGCGCCACCCGCCACGCCCAAGTCCGCTCCAAAGGCGGCGACGCCCGCGTCCGCCCCGAAGCCCTCCGCATCGGCAGGCCCCTCAAAACCGGCGGCGCCTGCGAAGAAATGAAAGGAGTCCGACGCCCGCTCCGGTTGCCGTAAATCTCGTTGCACATCGAGCGCATGAAGAAATGGAGCGCAAAGTTGGAAGTGAAACCGTGAAAGGAAGAGCGATCATGAACAGAGCCGTCTTGAATCAGGACTCTTCAATGGAAACTCGTTGCGGGGCGGCACCCATGCAGCGGCGATTGACAACCGCCGCCGCATGGGGCGCGTGTCTCACGGCGGCGGTTGACAACCGCTGCTTCTGGAGTTGGCTCATCCTTGCGCTGTTGTTTGTGCCGCGCGCGCCGGCCATGATCTCCACCGGCACCGGAGGAGAGGTCACTCCGAAGGATGTCGGTTTCGAGGAGATCGTCTTCGTCAAACGCAAGCCCTACTCGTCGGACCACTACTATACCGACATCAACAACGGGACCGCGCCCGACCGGTTCGTGCCATCCAACGGCATCTACATCTACAACCTCCGCACCAAGACCGAAAGGCCGGTCGTCACCGCCGCGCAAATGCCAGGCGGGAGGGGCTTCATTGGCAAGATCAGCCTGTCGTTTGACGCCCGGAAGATCATCTTCGATTTCCGCGAGAACCCCGACGCCGGCTTTCGTATCTGGGAAGTCAGGACTGACGGCAAGGGGTTGCGCCAGATTTCGCGGCCGCCGCCCGACGAAGCGGAAAAGGCGGCGCGTTGGCGTCCAGGCTGGCACACCGACGATATCCATCCTTGCTACCTGCCGGATGGCGGCATCATTTTTTCCTCCACCCGTTGCGAGCACACGATCCTGTGCGGCGGTTCGGCGCACCTGGTCGCGCCGGGATTGCACCGGATGAATGCCGACGGCACGAACGTCGAGCAGCTCACGCGCAGTCCCGTGAGCGAG
>JAOACV010000960.1 GCA_026417675.1 Verrucomicrobiia bacterium | reverse complement strand
GAGAAACCCGGTGTCGCCGCGAACGAAGCCAACCAGTCAGCCGCTGCCAAGACTTCGGTTAAATCGACCGAAGAATTGAAGTCGCAGGCGCAAGCCAAGAAATCGGATTCCGTGGTCAAGGTCGAAATCGATCCCGGCAAGATCCAGAACGATAAGCAGACGGTGACGCTCACCCTCTCCATCGAGAAAGGATTTCATATTTACGCGAATCACATCGGACAAGAGAACATAGCGCTCCCGACCGAAGTGACCATCAGCGGGAAGACCACGCCCCAGGCCGTGAAGATCAGTTACCCTCCCGGTAAGTTGCAGGTGGATGAGTTCCTAGGAGATCATTACATCTACGAACACAAGGCCGTTATCGAGGCAGTCGTGCAACGCGCCAAAGGCGACACGGGACCCCTTAAGGCGGCCATCAGGGTGCAAGCCTGTTCCGAAGGCAAAGAGGGGAGGTGCCTCCTGCCCGCCACGGTCGAAGTCAACATACCCTGAGTTATGAC
>JAOACV010000959.1 GCA_026417675.1 Verrucomicrobiia bacterium | reverse complement strand
GGCTCAAGCAGTTCCAGATTGCGGCGCGTCTGCGGGTCGAGAAACATGAAGCTGGCCATCGAATAGACCCGCAGCGTGTTCAACTGCGCGGCCTGGTGCCGCTGGGTCTCGTGCACGTACTGCACCAGCGCCCCGGCGGCGCGCGTGGCAAGGGGACGTTCATCGAGCCCGAAGGCCGCCAGCGTGCCAACACGGAGTTGCCGCCGCAGCACCTCCCGCGCCTCAGAAAGATCCCAGCGCCAGGCTGGCCAGGCCGTCACATGCCCGCAGGACCAGCGCGCCGCGTTCTCGCTGTCGAGCCGGCGTGCGACGCGCTCGTGGGGCAGCAAGGCCTCACGCTCGTCGCGCGTCATCGGCGCCAGGTCGCGCGTCAGCCGCGCCACGGATGGGGCCAGCCCCGGCGGGCGCAGGTTATCCGCGTCGGGCGCCAGCACCTCGGCGGCCTGCAAGCGCGCCAGTTCCCCCAGCAGTTGCTGGAGGGCGCGTTCGCCGCTGAACTCGGT
>JAOACV010000958.1 GCA_026417675.1 Verrucomicrobiia bacterium | reverse complement strand
CATCTTCTCCGGCAGCGGTGGCGGTGGCTACGCGCCAAAACCCAAGCCGCCAGGCGGCAAGACACCGCGCGAACTGATCGAGCTGGGGCTGGAGGACGAATGGCTCGATGCCGTGCATTACATCGAGGTCGGTCCCGACGGCGAGCGCGTCGATAAGCGCGACTACGTTACCGATTGGGAAAAGACGGTGCGTCAGGAGGCGGATGCCGACCCCATCATCGCCAAGATCAAGGCCGGTGAATCGCTGACCGAGCAGGAGGAAGAACAACTTGCCCAGCGCCTGAACCAGCCGCAGCGTTATTTCAACGAAGACAACCTGCGCCGTGCCTATCGCAATCCGGGCGGCAACCTCGTGGACTTTATCCGCGCCGCGCTGGGCATGCTCAGGATCAAAAGCCGCGAAGAACGGGTGGAAGAAAACTTCCGCGCCTGGCTCGTGGCCAAGAACCTCACCCCCGAGCAGGCGCAGTACCTGGCGCTGCTCAAGAACCGTGGTCTGGTCA
>JAOACV010000957.1:240-504 GCA_026417675.1 Verrucomicrobiia bacterium | reverse complement strand
GCCAACATCTGGTCGCCTACACCCATGATCCGCTCTTCGCCCACCATAACCTGCCCGGCCGCCCGGAAAACGCCGGCCGGCTCGACCACATCATGGCCGAACTGAGCCGACAGGGATTGCTGGAGCGCATGGCGTTCATTCCGGCGCGGCCGGCCGGCTGCGATCTGCTGGCACGCGTCCACGATGCCGGCTATGTGCGCGAACTGGCCGCGTTCGCCGATCGGGGCGGCGGCTACCTGGACGCCGACACCTACGTGCGGCCGG
>JAOACV010000957.1:0-230 GCA_026417675.1 Verrucomicrobiia bacterium | reverse complement strand
ATGGGCTTTTGCCTGTTCAATAACGTGGCTGTGGCGGCGCGCGTGGCCCTCGATGAGTGCGCGGTGGAGCGCATCCTGATTGTGGACTGGGATGTGCATCACGGCAACGGCACGCAAGACATCTTCTATGATTCGGCCGCGGTGCTCTACTTCTCCACGCACCAGTATCCGCATTATCCGGGGACGGGCGCCCTGCGCGAGGTCGGTGTCGGCGCCGGCCTCGGCTATAC
>JAOACV010000956.1 GCA_026417675.1 Verrucomicrobiia bacterium | reverse complement strand
CGTCAGCCGCTTGTCGCCGAGCACGGCGACCGCGCAGGGCTTGGTTTGCTCCGACAACACCTTTGCGCCGTGCAGGACGCGGAAACGGACCTCGCCGTGCAACGGGCCGTAGAGGTCGTTGATGACGATGACGGCCACGTCGCGCTTTTCGCCGGCCTTTACCTCCTCCGCCCAGAAGTCGAGCATGATGCCGGTGGGCGCGAAGGCGTCCTTGACGTATTTCTCAAACAGCGGCTCGAACTTGAGTTCCTTCACGTCGAGCCAGTGGTCGCTGGTGGCGCCGCCTTCGGGACGCGGTTTGTCGCCAGGCCGCGAGTAGCCCAAGGCGCAGAAGTGCAGCACGCCGGCGCACTGGCGGCGCGCGCGCCAAAACTCGGTTTTGGCGGCGAGCGTGCGCGCGACCGAAAACGGCCAGCCGATTCAACTGGGCGAAGGTCCGTGGAAGACGGCCACGGCTGTTAAGTCTCGGCAATACTTTGCGGATCCGACTAGCGGCCAGGTCGCG
>JAOACV010000955.1 GCA_026417675.1 Verrucomicrobiia bacterium | reverse complement strand
GAGTCTACCTCACAGATGGCGGAAATCGGGAAGTTCTGGACGAGGGAGACCCGCTCCGCCCAGGTCAGCAGCGGTTCCCGGCCGGTCAGGCGGGCCGCAAACCGGTCGGAGGGAATGAGGGCAATGCTGAACGGGTGGTTGGCGGCGGCGAACAGCTCCCGGAGAACGGCGGGGGTTAGCAGCTCGAAGGTGTCGACCACGGCGGCGGAGCCGGGGATGGTGGGGAGGGGAAGTCGCAGCCATTCCATACGGTCGAACGGTGTCATGGGTTGATGTCGAGCGTGTCCTGGCAGGCGTGCATGAACCACGACGGGTAGGCGGAACTGACGCCGGTGTATCGCCCGCCGGACTGGATGGCGGGCTTGACGGCGGCAAACGTGTCGGCAGCCTGCGGATGGAACGCGGTCTCGTCAGTGAAGATTCCGGTTGGGTGATACTGCCGGATCTTGTCGGGGCCCTGTGGCAGGCCGATGATCTGGGAGTGGAGGGACTCGACCAACAGTTCTCCGGCTC
>JAOACV010000954.1 GCA_026417675.1 Verrucomicrobiia bacterium | reverse complement strand
GTTGCTGGCCGAGCTGGGCCAGCCGGTCGTGGCCACCAGCGGCAACCGGAGCGACGAGCCGATCTGCACCGACGAACACGAAGCCTTGGAGCGGCTGGGCGGCATGGCCGACCTGTTCCTGGTCCACAACCGGCCAATTGTCCGCCATGTCGATGACTCGATTGTGCGGGTGGGCTTGGGCCGGGAATTGGTGCTGCGCCGGGCCCGGGGTTATGCCCCGTTGCCACTGCCGGTTAAGACCGGACCGGCTGCGGCGGCGTTGGAAACCGTCTTGGGCGTGGGCGCGCACTTGAAAAGCACGGTGGCCCTGGGCCGAGCGGGCCAAGTGATCGTCAGCCAGCACATCGGCGACTTGGAGACTGTAGAGGCCTGGCAAGCATTTCAACGGGTCGCCGCCGATTTGCAAAAGCTTCATGACGCGCCGGCCACTGCGGTGGCCGCCGACCTGCACCCGGATTATCTGTCCACCCGATTTGCGTGCCAGTCCGGCCGGCGCCAAATCAGCGTCCACCAT
>JAOACV010000953.1 GCA_026417675.1 Verrucomicrobiia bacterium | reverse complement strand
GAGCACGAGGATGCAAAGATCGGCGCGCTGGATGGCTTTTTCCGAGCGCATCACGCTGAAGACCTCGACGGAGGTTCGGTGCTTCGAGCGGTGGCGGATGCCGGCGGTGTCGCAGAACAAATAGCTGCGTCCATCTTTTTGCCACAGGCTGTCCACGACATCGCGGGTTGTGCCCGCGATTTCGCTGACCAGCGCGCGAGGCTCTCCGAGCAGGGCATTGAGAAGCGAGGACTTGCCGACATTCGGGCGGCCGACGATGGCCAGCCGTGGAGCTTGCTCCGGCCCAGCCTCGCAGGCCTCCTGGGGAAGGCGGCTGGCAAGGGCGGCAGCCAATTCCCGGACTCCCCGGCCATGCGCCGCGCTCACAGCGCAGGTTTCGCCGATTCCCAAGCCTGCAAAATCGGCTGCGGCGGCCTCGAGGCCCTCATGGTCGGCTTTGTTCCCGGCCAGGAGCGGAGGCTTGCCAGTTGCGCGGAGTCGGCGGGCCAGCTCGCGGTCGAGGGGTGTGCAGCCGGC
>JAOACV010000952.1 GCA_026417675.1 Verrucomicrobiia bacterium | reverse complement strand
CCTCGGGTGAGACCGATCCCAGGCTGATGATGTAGCGGATGGCGTCGGCCACGGTCATGTCCAGCTTGGTCACCTGGTTGGCCGGCACCAGCACCAGGAAGCCCGAAGTGGGATTGGGCGTGGTGGGCACGAAGACGCAAGAGACCTGCTCCCGGGTGCGCGCCTGGATTTCGTTGTTTTGCTCACTGGTGATGAAGCCCAGTGAATACAAGCCCGCCCTTGGGAACTCGACAAGAACGACCGTTTTGAATGCGGTCTTTTTGGAGGAGCTGAAGGCCTCGTTGACCTGTTTGACCGTGGAATAGACCTTGTTGAGCAACGGCACGCGGAGCATGGTCAGGTCCAGCCAGTGAATGAACCGCTTGCCGACGTAATAACGCGTCAACCAGCCCGCGGCGGACACAAGCATTACGGCCAGTGCCAGTGCCGCCAGACTCCAGTACCAGTGGACCGGCCCGCGGCCGTTGTCGGTGTGCGTCAGTGCCCTGGGCAGGAAGAACAGCAGCATGTCAGTGACGC
>JAOACV010000951.1 GCA_026417675.1 Verrucomicrobiia bacterium | reverse complement strand
CGAAATTCTTTGTCCCAGCAGCACGGAGAGCACGGACAAACCAAGCAAATGGCAGGTTCATTTCGAGCGCACAAGCGACCTCGGCAAGACATGGACAAAAGTCGCGCCGCCCGCCTCCGAGATGAACGCGATTCAACCGAGCATTCTGTTTCATCCCGGCGGCAAACTGCAAGCCATCGGTCGTTCCCGCGAAAAGCGTCTTTTCCAAACGTGGTCAGAAGACGGCGGGAAAACATGGAGCGCCGTAACGCCTACCGATGTGCCGAATCCGAACTCCGGCACCGATGCCGTGACGTTGCGCGATGGCCGGCACTTGCTGGTGTATAACCCCACAGAGCGCGGTCGTTCGCCGTTGGCGTTGGCGGTCTCGCGCGACGGAAAATCGTGGCGGCAAGTCTTGGTGTTGGAGGACGAGCCGAAGGCGGAGTTCAGCTATCCCGCCATCATCCAAACGAATGACGGCCTCGTCCACATCACCTACACATGGAAACGCCAGCGAATCAAAAATGTTGTGCTCGATC
>JAOACV010000094.1 GCA_026417675.1 Verrucomicrobiia bacterium | reverse complement strand
CAGCGGCGCGGTCAGCAGGCCGCTGCGCGTGGTCGCGCCGATGAGTGTGAAACGCGGCAGGTTCAACCGCACGCTGCGCGCGCTCGGCCCCTGGTCAATCACAATGTCGAGCCGGAAATCCTCCATCGCGGGGTAGAGATATTCTTCGACCTGCGCCGGCAGACGATGAATTTCGTCAATGAACAACACATCGCCGCGCTCCAGCTTCGTCAGCAGCCCCGCCAGATCGCCGGCGCGCTCGATGATCGGGCCGCTGGTGATGGTGATGTTGCTGCCCATCGTTCGCGCAATGATGTGGGCCAGCGTCGTCTTGCCGAGTCCCGGGGGACCGCTGAGCAGAATGTGGCCGACCGGCTCTTGGCGCTTGCAGGCGGCCTCCACAGCGAGTTGCAGCCGTTCCTTGACCTTGCCCTGGCCGACGAACGACGCAAAGTCCGGCGGCCGCAACGTCAGTTCAAACGCGCGGTCCGGATGCTGGATGCTGTCGGTGACAAACCGCTCGGCCATGCGCGAGCGAGAATGCGGGAGACGATAGCGAGCGGCAAGAAAATTTCAGTCCAATAGGGTTCCAAGCGGCAATGCGGTTCAAGCCGAAGCCGCGCGGGACGCGGCAACCAAGATACACAAGAACCCAGCTCGGCCCATTTCAGTATTGCGCCGGCGGGCAAGTTTCGGCAATTTCGAGACCGCAACCCGCAGGAGTTCCGAATAGGAGACACGAAGATGACTCGAACGCGATTTGACCTGACCCAAGCCGACATACCAGAGCGGTGGTATAACCTCATGGCCGATTTCCCGGAGCCGGTGCCGCCTCCCTTGCATCCGGGGACCAAACAGCCGGTCAGCGCCGAGGATATGTGCCGGATTTTCCCGGAGTCGCTGGTGATGCAGGAAGCCTGCACGGAACGTTGGATTGAGATTCCCGATGAAGTCCGCCAAATCTACGCCTTGTGGCGACCCACGCCGTTGTTGCGGGCGGTCCGATTGGAACAGGCGCTCCAAACCCCGGCGCACATTTACTACAAATACGAGGGCGTTAGTCCCGCCGGCAGCCACAAGCCCAACACGGCTGTCGCACAGGCTTACTACAACAAGAAGGCCGGCGTGAAACATCTCACCACTGAGACCGGTGCGGGCCAGTGGGGCAGCTCCCTGGCGTTCGCCTGCCGGCTCATCGGGCTGCAATGCACTGTGTTCATGGTCAAGGTCAGCTACCATCAAAAGCCGTATCGCCGGATGCTGATGGAAAGCTGGGACGCCACCGTGCACGCCAGTCCGAGCGACAAAACCGACTTTGGGCGCAAAGTCCTCAAGGACAACCCGCACTGCGCCGGCAGCCTGGGCATTGCCATCAGCGAAGCCATTGAGAGCGCCGTCAAAACGCCCGACACCAAATACAGCCTCGGCAGCGTGCTCAACCACGTCTGCCTGCACCAGACCGTCATCGGCCAGGAGGCAATGAAACAGATGGCGCTGGCCGGCGAGGAGCCGGACATCCTGGTCGGCTGCGTCGGCGGCGGCAGCAATTTCGCGGGGCTGGTTTTCCCGTTCCTGCAACAGAAGATCACACAGAAAAAAAACTACCGCGTCATGGCGGTGGAACCCACCGCCTGCCCGTCACTGACCAAGGGGACCTTGCGCTACGACTTCGGTGACACGGCCGAGACCACGCCGTTGCTGATGATGTTCACGCTGGGCCACGATTTCATGCCGCCCTCCATCCACGCCGGCGGCCTGCGTTACCACGGCATGGCACCGATGGTCAGCCACGCGCACAAGCTGGGCTTGATTGAGGCGATCGGCGTCAAGCAAACGAAGATCTTCGAGCATGGCGTGCTCTTCGCCCGCACGGAAGGCATCCTGCCCGCGCCGGAAGCGGCCCATGCGATTCACGTGGTCGTTGAGGAAGCGTTGCGCGCGCGCGAGGAAGGCCGCAAGAAGGTCATCCTCTTCAACCTATCCGGCCACGGCTTGCTCGACTTGAGCGCCTACGAGGCCTACTTCGACGGCGAGTTGCAAGATGTCTAACCGCCGCCAGCCATTGGGCAGCGCCCAGCGCAATCACGCCGGGCATGCCAAACATGACCCGCGCGCTTGACAGCGTCGCAGCCCGCCCTATGATGGCAGCAAACTTGAAGGAGACCCAAAGACTGTGACTAAGATTGCAACGATCAGTGCGAGAGAAATCCTGGATTCACGTGGAAACCCCACGGTCGAGGCCGATGTGGTGCTGGAAAGCGGCATAATGGGCCGCGCAGCCGTCCCGAGTGGCGCTTCCACCGGCGAAAATGAAGCGCTGGAACTCCGTGACGGCGACAAGAAACGGTATCTGGGCAAGGGCGTCAAGAAGGCCGTCGCCAACATCACGGAAAAGATTTTTCCCGCGCTGAAGGGCCGCTGTGCGACCGATCAGATCGGACTTGACCGAGCCATGTTGGAGTTGGACGGAACCGAGACGAAGTCCAACCTCGGCGCAAATGCCATTCTGGCCGTCTCCATGGCCGCTGCAAAGGCCGCCGCGACGGCCGTCGGCTTGCCGCTTTATCGTTATCTGGGGGGCGCCAACGCCCATGTGCTGCCCGTGCCCATGATGAACATCCTGAACGGCGGCGCCCATTCCGACGCCCCGGTGGACGTGCAGGAGTTTATGATCATGCCGCTGGGCGCGCCGAGCTTCAGCGAAGGCTTGCGCATGGGTGCCGAAACCTTCCATGCGCTGAAGGGCGTCTTGAAAAAAGCCGGTCTCTCGACCGCGGTCGGCGACGAAGGCGGTTTCGCGCCGCATCTGAAGAACAACGAGCACGCGCTGGAAGTCATCGCCGAGGCCGTCAAAGCCGCCGGCTACAAGCTGGGCAAGGACATCTACATCGCGTTGGATCCAGCCGCGAGCGAGTTCTACGATGCGGCGAAGAAGCGTTACGTCTTCAAGAAGTCCGATAAGAGTGAGCGCACCAGTGCGCAGATGGTGGACTACTGGGCCGACTGGTGCAAACGCTGGCCGATTGTTTCCATCGAGGACGGCTTGGCCGAAAACGACTGGGAAGGCTGGGCTTTGCTGACCCGGAAACTCGGCGACAAAATTCAACTGGTCGGCGACGACGTCTTTGTCACCAACGTCAAGTTCCTCCAGCGCGGCATCCAGGAAGGCGTCGCTAACTCAATCTTGGTGAAGGTCAACCAGATCGGCTCGTTGACCGAGACCTTCCGCGCCGTGGAGATGGCCAAGGAAGCCCGCTACACCGCTGTGATCAGCCACCGCAGTGGCGAAACCGAGGATGCCACCATCGCGGACATCGCGGTGGCCACCAACGCGGGCCAGATCAAGACCGGCAGCCTCTGCCGCACCGACCGCGTGGCGAAATACAACCAGTTGCTGCGCATCGAACAGGCGCTGGGCGCCAACGCAGCCTATGGCGGCAAACTGCGATTGCGTTGAATCCGTGAACCCACCCTTCTTCAGCGTCAGCGGTGTCGCTTGGCTCGCCGCGTTCACGGTGCTCGCTGCGGGGTTCCTGATTGGCTATGTGCCCCGCGCCCGCGAGGCCCACGTCCTGTTGCGTCAAAAAAACCAGATCGAAGCGCAGACGCGGGCGGAGCAAGAGCGATTCGCGCAACAGAGCGACTACATTCTCAGGTTGCGCACCGACCCGGTCGTTGTGGATCGCCTGTTGCGGCTGAAGATGAAATGGGCGCGACAAAATGAAACGCTCTATCGCTTCTGAGATCGCCGGCCGCGCGAAGACCGTTCGCCGTGCCATGCCATGAAGTGGCTGCTGTTACTCGCTGTGCTGTTGGCACTGTTCCTGTTTTTCTTTCTGCCCGAGTTCCAGCAAAGCCAGCACCTGCAAAGCGAGAAGCAACAACTCGAACAACAGGTGCGCCTACAGGACCAAGAGTATCAACGCCAGCAGAATCGGCTGGAGGCGCTGCGGACCGACCCGCGCGCCGTGGAAAAGGCCGCGCGGGATCGCTTGAAACTGGCCAAGCCGGACGAGACCATTTTCCGTTTCGGGCCGGTTGACACCCTTTTGCACCCGGCTCAAGCCCCTCAGACCAATTTGTCAAACGCGCGCAGAAACCCTTGACCGTTCGCGGGCCAGTGGCTAGAGTCTGCCCGTTGTTAGCCGCGGGGTAGAGCAGACTGGTAGCTCGTCAGGCTCATAACCTGAAGGTCCTTGGTTCAAATCCAAGCCCCGCCACCAATTTGCGCGAGGCCTGATGCGTCCGAGCCGTTTCGGGCCTCGCGTTTGCCGTTTTGATCATGGGTGATGTTTCCAAACTGCTGGAAGGAAAACTCGGCGTCGTCTTCGGCGTCGCCAATAAACGCTCCATCGCCTGGGCCATTGCGCAGGCATGGCACGACGCTGGCGCGCGGCTCGCGTTCACCTATCAGGGCGAGCGCCTGAAGGCGAACGTCGAGGAACTCGTCGGCGAGTTCGGCATGGATGCGCCGCTCTATCCGTGCGATGTGACTCGCGACGACCAACTGGACGCGGTGTTTGCCGGTCTTCAGAGCGACTTCGGCAAACTGCACATGCTCCTGCACGCCGTTGCTTACGCACCCAAGGAGGCTCTGGAGGGCGAGTTCATTCAGACGTCGCGCGAAGCGTTCCGCATCGCGCACGATGTGAGCGCCTACTCACTGCTGGCGTTGGCTCGCGGTGCCGCGCCGTTGATGACCGAGGGCGGCAGCATTGTCACCCTCAGCTACCTCGGCAGCGAGAAGGTCGTGCCGCATTACAACGTCATGGGCGCGGCCAAGGCATCGCTGGAGGCCGTTGTGCGCTACCTAGCCCACGACCTCGGTCCGAGGAAAATCCGCGTCAACGCCATCAGCGCCGGCCCGGTCAACACGCTCGCCGCGCGCGGCATCAGCAAGTTTGCGGAGATGCTCAGGATTTATCCGCAGGTCGCCCCGATGCGGCGAAACATTGATCCGGCCGAACTTGGCGGGGCGGGTCTTTTCCTGGCCTCGGATCTGAGCAGCGGTATCACCGGCGAGGTCATCCACGTGGACTCCGGCTATCATGCGATGGGCATGGCCGCCGCGCCACAATCCGTCCCGGCCCCCTCAACCTGAGCGAGCGTCATGGTCATCGGGATCCTCGCAGTTGACCTAAGTTTCCCGGACGCACAGTCCCTCAAGGACAAGCGCCAATCGCTCATGAGCCTGAAGACCAAGATCCGTCACACCTTCAACGTCTCCGTCGCGGAGATTGGCGAACTGGACCTCTGGCAATCCGGCACGCTCGGCATCGTCACCGTCTCCAACGACCAGCGCCACGCCAACGAGGTGCTCTCAAAAGTGGCCGACTTCGTCGAGCGATTCGACGGCGCGGTGATGGAGGATTACCAGATGCAGTTTCTGTAGCGCTTATTGCGTATTCCGTATCCGGTGAGTTATCGAATACGAAATACGCAATACGCGTCACGGGCCGTGCTCCCTCTGATCCTCTACGAAGACGACCATCTGCTGGCGGTGAACAAACCCGCCGGTGTGAACACGCACGCCCCGGATCGGTTTGCCCAAGAGGGCTTGCACGAATGGCTCCAGCGGCGGTGTGGGCTTTCACTGGGCATTCATCAACGGCTCGACAAGGAGGTCAGCGGCGTGCTCGTGTTCGGCAAGACCGCACGGGCGAATGCCAGTCTCACCGAACAGTTCGAGCAACGGACGATCCGTAAGACCTATCTGCTGCTAACCGCGTCGCCACCGCCGGAGAACGCATTGCGCTGCGCGATGCCTGTGAACGGCAAGTCGGCGACAACTTCGTTCGTGCCGGCCGGCCGCTGCGGTCGGTTTGCGCTCGTCCGCGCCGAGCCGGAAACCGGCCGCACTCATCAGGTTCGTTTTCATGCGGCGCAGGTTGGCCTGCCTGTCGCAGGCGACCCGCTCTACGAGAAACCGACCACTCCCCTGCCCCGCCTGATGCTTCATGCGGCGGCGATCGAACTGAAGCACCCCCACAGCGGCCAGCCGCTGCGCATCGAAGCGCCACAGCCCGCGACGTTCACAACGCCCGATTGGATCACTGCCGCGCGCGAGTTTCGCTCGCTGCTCTTCGATCCCGCCGACTGCAACGCTTATCGCTTCCTTAGCGGCGCGGCGGACGGGTTTCCCGGCGCGACGGTGGACCAATACGCCGGTCGTTTGCTCGTGCAATGGTATGGCGCCCGCGACACGCGGCTGATCGAGGCGCTAAGCCCGGCAACCATCGTTGAGCGGACGATGGAAAAGCAACCCACGGGCCTCACCGCGCCGGTCGAGAAGCGTTTCGAGGTTGTGGAGAACGGCCTGCGGTTTCTTGTCTGCCCTGACGTTGGTTACTCAACCGGCTTGTTTCTCGACCAACGCGAGAACCGGCGCAGGCTGCTCGCGATGGACCTGCGCGGCAAATCGCTGCTCAACACCTTCGCCTACACCTGCGCCTTCTCCGTCGCCGCAGCGCGGGCGGGAGCCATCGTCACGAGTCTCGACTTGTCCCAAAACTACCTTGACTGGGGCCGCGACAACTTTCGCGCGAACGGTCTCGATCCGGCACCACACGACTTCATCTACGGCGACTGCTTTGACTGGCTGCGGCGGCTGGCCAAAAAGGGCCGCCAGTTTGACCTGGTGCTGCTTGACCCGCCGACGTTCTCAACGGTCAAGAAAGGCCCCCGTTTCAGCGCCGAGAAAGATTATCCGAAGCTCGTCGCGCTCGCAGAGCCGCTGGTCAAACGCGGCGGTATGCTCTTCTGTGCATCGAGCGCGCGCGGCCTCTCCCCGCAACGGTTCGTCGCCGCCATCAAGCGCGGCGCGCCGAGGCTGCGGCATTGGGAGTTCGCCACGCAGCCGTTCGACTTCCGTGTGGCCGCGGGGGAGAAACCCTACTTGAAGACGCTTTGGGCGCAGTTGGACTGATTCTCGGCTGGTCATTGGCCCCTGCCGGTCGGCTTGACAACCGCGCCCCTCTCGTTTCTATTACGCGCACACAGGCGCCTGACGGCGGTTCAGTTCACAAAAAAATTCACAAGGAGGCGAAGCTAATGACGAGGACATCACATATTGTTCGTGGCTTGATTCTGTTGTCCATCCTGGCACCGGCTACGACGTGGGGCGCGGGGTTGCTGGATTGGTTGAAGGGGAAACAGTCCGGCAGTCAGCCAGCAACGGCCGGGCAGCCGGCCTCCATCGCTTCGCTCTCCGAAGCCGAGGTCGCCAAGGCCCTCAAAGAGGCCTTGTCTCAAGGCGTCAAGAACGCTGTGGCAACCCTCGGCAAGGACGGCGGTTTCCTCAACAACGCCAAGGTGAAGATCCCGATGCCCGACACGCTCAAGCAAGTTGAGAAAGGGCTTCGTGCGCTGAAGCAGGAGAAACTGGCCGATGAGTTCGTCGCCACGATGAATCATGCCGCGGAGAAAGCCGTTCCGGAGGCCGCGTCGGTGTTTGCCAACGCGTTGACGAAGATGACGGTCCAGGATGCCAAGAACATTCTCAGCGGCCAATCCGACGCCGCCACGCAGTTTTTTCGCAGAACCAGCGAAGGCGAGTTGAAGGAACGATTCCTGCCCATTGTGAAAACCTGCACCGAAAAGGTCGGTGTGACCGCGGCCTACAAGAAGCTCACTGCCCACGCTGGTTTCATGAGCAGCTTCATCAGCAAGGACGCGCTCGACATTGACGGT
>JAOACV010000950.1 GCA_026417675.1 Verrucomicrobiia bacterium | reverse complement strand
CCGGCCGGAGTCGGCGGAGAAACTGCTGGCGGGAATGCTCAACGATCCGAGCTTGGAACTGCGGCGCGACGCGGTGCAGCGCGTCATCGCGGAGGCGGCGCGCGCGCTCGAAGCCGGCAAGAAATCGGAGGCCCTCGCGCGTTACCAACAGGCGCTGCGCTCCGCGCGCGACGTGGACCAGATTCAGGCCGTGGCCAAGACGCTGAGGGAGCTGGGCGAGACGGTGGACCTGCCGAAGCTGTTTGGTTTCCTCACAGTGTGGAAAGTCATCGGGCCGTTCCACAACACGGGCGTGTTGAAGTGGGCGCGGATGGCCTTGTTGCGCCATTGCGTCACCGCCCGCCCCGTCACGATGCGCAACAGCGCGCAACCGTAACCGTAGCCGGAGGTCACAAAAATCTCGTTGCCCGAAACGATGGGCGTGGCCGCGTTGACATCGTAGCGTGTTGTCCATGGATACCGGCACAGCTCCTGGCCGTTGGCAGCGTTGAGGACAACGACCGCACTGGCCTTGAATATGACGAGGCAACGGGTGGCGCC
>JAOACV010000949.1 GCA_026417675.1 Verrucomicrobiia bacterium | reverse complement strand
AGTTGGCCCGTTCAAGGATAGCTTTGAGTCCGTCCACGTAATCGGGGTCGTCGTCAATGATCAACAATTGTTTCTGTGCAGTCATGGTCATTTCTCCTTTTCAACTTGGGCGGGCAGCCGGATGGTGAAGGTGCTGCCCTTGCCTGATTGACTCTCTACCGTGATGGAACCGCCGTGGGCTTCCACGATGCGCCGGCTGATGGCCAGGCCGAGGCCGCAGCCGCTCTCCATTTGCAGGCCGGCCTTGCCGCGGTAGAAATCTCCGAAGATGAACGGCAGGTCTTCTTTCGCAATGCCCACGCCGGCATCGGCGACCGCAATCACCACTTCGCCCGCGGCGGCGCTGGCTGTAACGCGGACCGTGGTGTTCGGGTGCGAATATTTGATGGCGTTGCCGAGGATGTTGCCGAGGACTTCGATGAGGCTCACGGCGTCTCCGGAGACCATCGGCAGCGGCTCGTCCACTGCACTGGCGATCTCGATGTTCTTGCGTGTGGCATGCGGCTGCACGTTCTCGATGGCGCGGCCGACCACCTGCCCGAT
>JAOACV010000948.1:288-545 GCA_026417675.1 Verrucomicrobiia bacterium | reverse complement strand
GGGCAGGGATGTGCGGCAGGCCGTCGCGTTGGGCGAGTTGCGCGAGCACCGCGGTGGAAATGGCAGCGATGTCCTCGGGGTGTTCGCGCAGGGCCGGGGCGCGGATGGGGATGACGTTGAGCCGGTAGTAGAGGTCGTGGCGGAAGTGGCCGGTCTGTACGAGGCGCTCCAGGTCCTTGTGCGTGGCGCTGACGATGCGCACGTCGACAGGCTCTTCGGCGGTGGCACCGACGGGGCGCACGGCGCGCTCCTGCAGC
>JAOACV010000948.1:0-278 GCA_026417675.1 Verrucomicrobiia bacterium | reverse complement strand
AGCGCGCGCAGCAGCTTGACCTGCATGGGCGGCGGCAGGTCCGACACCTCGTCGAGGAAGAGGGTGCCGCCCGCGGCGGCTTGGAACAGTCCGGGTTTGTCACTGGTGGCCCCCGTGAAGGCACCGCGTCGGTGGCCAAAGAGTTCGCTCTCCAGCAGGTCAACGGGGATGGCCCCGCAGTTGACGGCGATGAAGGGACCGTTGGCGCGGTGGCTGCAGGCGTGCAGCGCGCGGGCGATGAGTTCCTTGCCGGTGCCGGACTCGCCAGTGACCAGCAC
>JAOACV010000947.1 GCA_026417675.1 Verrucomicrobiia bacterium | reverse complement strand
TCATTGACCTCGCCAAGTTTGTCGCCGAAGAGCGTCCGCACTGGATGGCGCTGGAGGCCATGCTGCACAAGCTGGAGTCGGACCCCGCGCGCGTGCTGTCGCTGGAGGACGTGAAACGGCTCCATCATCTTTACCAGCGTGCGTCGGCGGACCTGGCCAAGATCATGACGTTCGCCGCGGAGCCGGAGATCCGGCGCTACCTCG
The DNA here is from genome assembly GCA_026417675.1 of Verrucomicrobiia bacterium. Taxonomy (GTDB): domain Bacteria; phylum Verrucomicrobiota; class Verrucomicrobiia; order CAIQCK01; family CAIQCK01; genus JAOACV01. The sequence continues at coordinate 348 of JAOACV010000947.1, read as the reverse complement.
AATCGCTCGTGGCGCGCGCCTACGGCGAGATTCATGAGACGCGCCGGCGGCCACACCGGCTCGCGCCGCTGGTCTGGTTTTTCCGGACGTTTCCGCAGACGTTCCGGCGCCATCTGTGGGCGTTCTGGCTGTCGCTGGCGGTCACTTTCGGGGGCGGCGTGTTCGGCGGTTTGGCGCTGAGCCTCGACCCCGCCGCGAAACGCGTATTGATGCCGTTCGAACAGTTGCGGGGCGACCCGGCCGACCGCGTTGCGCGCGAGGAGAAAGCGCGCGAGGACCGTCTGGCGGGCGCGAAAACGGCCTTCTCGTCGTTCCTGATGGTCAACAACATCAAGGTCTCCATCACTG
>JAOACV010000946.1:283-552 GCA_026417675.1 Verrucomicrobiia bacterium | reverse complement strand
GCCTGATGGCGCTCATCGGGACGCTCTACGGCCTGCACGTCAAGCGCGTCGGCGAACACATCGCGGCGTGGGTCTATGTCGGCGGCTCGCTCGGGGCGATTTACGCGGGCGATCTCCTCACGCTGTTCGTCTTCTGGGAGCTGATGGCGCTGTCGTCCGTGTTTCTGATCTGGTTTCGCGGGCGGCCCGAATCGCTCTGGGCGGGCTACCGCTACCTGCTCGTTCACATGGCCGGCGGCGTGGCGCTGCTCGCCGGCATCCTGCTGCAT
>JAOACV010000946.1:0-273 GCA_026417675.1 Verrucomicrobiia bacterium | reverse complement strand
GCCGAGACCAAGAGCCTCGCGTTCGTGGCGTTCAACGTGGATCAGCCGACGCTCGCCACTTACCTCGTGATGATCGGCTTCATCCTCAACGCCGCCGTGCCGCCGTTGCACGCGTGGCTGCCGGATGCCTACGGCGAGGCCACCTTCAACGGCTCGGTGTTCATGTGCGCCTTCACCACCAAGACCGCCGTCTATGCGCTCTGCCGCGGGTTGCCGGGCCTCGACATCCTCGTGCCGTTGGGCGTAATCATGGCGCTTTACGGCGTCGTCTAT
>JAOACV010000945.1 GCA_026417675.1 Verrucomicrobiia bacterium | reverse complement strand
GTCAAGGACACCGAGGGGCGGTATCTGCTCATCAACCGGCAGTATGAGAAACTCTTTCACGTCAGCCGCGAAGCGGTCCGAACCCTGACCGATTACGACATTTTTCCGAAGGACTTGGCGGACGCGTTTCGCGCCCACGACTTGAGAGTGTTGCAGGAAGCGGTGCCGATCGAGTTTGACGAGGTGGCCATGCATGACGACGGCCCCCATGACTACATCTCAATCAAATTCCCGCTGTTGGACGCGGCGGGCAAACCCTACGCCGTCTGCGGCATCTCCACCGACATCACCGACCGGAAGAAGATTGCCGAGGCATTGGTCAGGAACGAGGCAAAATACCGGGTGCTGTTTGAATCTTCCCGTGACGCCATTATGACCCTGTTCCCGCCGGACTGGAAGTTCACCAGCGCCAACAGCGCCACGATCGCGCTGTTCGGCGCGAAGGACGAGAAGGAGTTTACCTCCTTGGGGCCGTGGGATGTCTCGCCGGCACGGCAGCCGGACGGAGAGCCTTCCGTGGACAAGGCCAAGCGGATGATCCAGACGGCCGTGGAG
>JAOACV010000944.1 GCA_026417675.1 Verrucomicrobiia bacterium | reverse complement strand
GGCCCACCGCGTCGCCCATTGCCACGGCGGTAAAGGCCCGGCCGGAGTTCTCCGTCCGGGAACTGATGGATTACCTGGCCCAGGAGCACGGTATCCTGATCTCCGGCGGCCTGGAGCCGCTGGCGGGCAAGATTTTCCGCGTCGGCCACATGGGCAAGGCGTCCACCCGGCCCTTCATAATGGAGTTCCTCTTCGCCGTGGAGGAGTTCCTGCGGAGGAAAGGGTTGGCGGTGCCGCCGGGAGCAAGTATGGTGGGGATGGCGGAAGTGAAAAGTGAAACGTGAAACGTGAAACGTGAAACGGGAGGCGTGGGAAGTAAGTGAATGGAAGAAACGGACTTGCTGGACGGATTGTTATAGACCCGAAAATTTGTCGTGGCAGGCCTTGCTTTAAAGGCACGCGGGTGATGGTATCCGTGATTCTGGATAGTCTGGATGAAATTGTTTGGTGATTGCGGATGAGCGCAGGTTGCAGGTTTGCAGGCTCTGATGGGAAACCAGGAGGACTACATAGTTAGGGGGAAGTCATGGTGACACGCTGGTTGGGAGAGCGAATCGTTGTAG
>JAOACV010000943.1 GCA_026417675.1 Verrucomicrobiia bacterium | reverse complement strand
GCCATTACCCAACACTAACCGCCCCAACCACAAAACGCAACGCTCAATCAAAATGCTCAGCGGCCTCCGACCAGACCAAACCGCGCCCGGCTCCGCGGCCTGCCGGCTTGCCTGACTCCATTCGGCTGTTACGATAGTCCCATGAAAGTTCTCGTAACGGGAGGCGCAGGCTACATCGGCAGTATTTGTGTTGAAGAACTTCTCAACGCCGGTCATCAAGTCTGGGTGATCGACAACCTCAGCGAGGGCCACCGTCAGGCCGTGGACAAACGCGCCGTCTTCATCGAAGGCGACCTGGCCGACCGACCGTTCCTCTTCAAAACCCTCGAGACCATTCGCCCCGCCGCCGTCATGCATTTTGCCGGTAGCGCTCTCGTCCCCGAGAGCATGACCAATCCCGGCAAATACTTTCGCAACAACGTCGCCAACGGCATCAACCTGCTGGAAGCCTGCCTGCAAGGCGGCGTCGAAAAGTTCGTCTTCTCCTCCACCTGCGCCATTTCGGCGAACCCCGAAAAATCCCCATCCCCGAAGATCATCCCCAAAACCCCATCAGCCCCTACGG
>JAOACV010000942.1 GCA_026417675.1 Verrucomicrobiia bacterium | reverse complement strand
GGGCTGGGTGGTCGGCGCACCGCTGCTGCGCCGGTTCGGCATCGCCGGCGACGCCGACGCGCTGGTGGCACTGGCCGCGATCGTGGCGCTGGTGGGCAGCGGCGCGCTGCGCTTCGAGACGCTGGAGCGCCACGCGCAGTGGGGCGTGCTGCTGCTGTTCGGCGGCGGGCTGGCGCTGGGCGAGGTGATGGCGCGCACCGGCGCCACCGCCTGGCTGGTGCAGGCGCTGCTGGCGCACCTGCACGGCTGGTCGCCTTGGTGGATCGGGCTGGCGCTGATCGCGTTCGTGATCTTTCTGACCGAGCTGGTCAGCAACACCGCCAGCGCCGCGCTGCTGGTGCCGATCGTGCTGACGCTCAGCGCCGAGCTGGGCCTGCCGGCGGCGGCGATGGCCGCGTCGGTGGCGCTGGCGGCCTCGTGCGCCTTCATGCTGCCGGTGGCCACGCCGCCCAACGCCATCGTCTACGGCGCGGGCGTGGTCGGCGCCGGCACGATGGCGCGCGCGGGCTTGGCGCTCAACCTCCTGGCGCTGGCGGTGCTGGGTGTGCTGACTGCCCTGCGGGCCGGTTGAGCCACCGGC
>JAOACV010000941.1 GCA_026417675.1 Verrucomicrobiia bacterium | reverse complement strand
GCCAAGAAACATCTCCCAGTTCACGGTGTCCGGACCGGCGTCCGGCGGAATCGGGTAGATCCACGCACCGGAGGCCGTGTTGCGGTTGTAGGCGGCGCGGATCAGCGTGACCTTGCCCAGCCTGCCCTGCTGGATCAGCTCCCGCGCATGGTTCTGGGTCATCGACGACATGCCCTGCGAGCCCACCTGCACGATCCGTCCTGTGCGCTTCGCGGCCGCGATGATCTCCAGGCCTTCGCTCGAGCGGTAAGTCAGCGGCTTCTCGCAATAGACGTCCTTGCCTGCCTCCAGCGCCTCCACCACCATCTGCTTGTGCCAGTGGTCCGGCGTGGCCACTACTGCCACATCGATCGACTTATCGGCAAGGGCCTCGCGGTAGTCTTTCAGCACGCGCGGCGTGGCGCCCCGCCTTGCACGGACACGGTCCTGAGCCCGCTCGATCCTTCCGCGGTAAGCATCGCTCACGGCGGCGATCTCGAACTGCGGATGCGCCATCATTGCCTCCATCAGTTCGTGCGCCCGCGCCCCGCAGCCGATGAATGCCACGCGCACGCGGTCGTTCGCACTCACCCGCGACTGCATCGACGCCGCTA
>JAOACV010000093.1 GCA_026417675.1 Verrucomicrobiia bacterium | reverse complement strand
GCCGCTTCACCGACGCTCATTCGCCGTCCGGCGTCTGCACACCGACCCGATACGCCTTCATGACCGGCGAATACGCGTGGCGCAAACCCGGCACCGGCATCCTTCCCGGCACCGCCGGACTCATCATCGAGCCGGGGCGACTCACTGTTGCCTCGCTCCTCAAACGAGCCGGCTACGCCACCGGCGTCGTCGGTAAATGGCACCTTGGCCTCGGCACCACACCCACCGATTACAACATCGAAATCAAACCCGGCCCGCTGGAAGTCGGGTTCGACTACGCTTGGCTGTTGCCCGCCACCGGAGACCGCACTCCGTGCGTCTGGATCGAGAACCGCCGCGTCGTCAACCTCGACCCCAATGACCCCATCAAACTCGACTACTCCGTCCGACGCGGCGAGCCGCGCTCCTTTGTCAACGGCATCCCACGCATCGGCGAACAAGTCGGCGGTAAAGCCGCGCTTTGGAAGGACGACGAAATCGCCGATGTGATCGCCGAGAAAGGAATCGCGTTCATTGAGAAGAACAAGAGCCGACCGTTCTTCCTGTATCTGGCCACCCACGACATCCACGTCCCGCGCGTGCCGCACCCGCGTTTTCGCGGCACCAGTCAAGCCGGCGTTCGCGGCGACACGGTCCACTCTTTCGACTGGACGGTCGGGCGCGTGATAGACGCCCTCGATCGGGTGAAACTCGCTGATCGCACACTTCTCATCGTCACCAGCGACAATGGTGGCGTGCTCGACACCAACGGGCCTGACCGCGTCAACTCCGGCGACGAAACAACCAACAACGGCCATCCTTACAACGGCATGTTGCGCGGCGTCAAAGGCAGCATCTACGAAGGCGGCACCCGCGTCCCGTTCATCGCCCGCTGGCCCGGCCATATCCCGCCCGGCGATTCCGGCGCGTTGATTTGTCACGTGGACATGCTTGCCACCTTCGCCGCGTTGACGGGCGAAAAACTCACCGAGACCGCCGCTCCTGACAGCTTCAACGTCCTGCCCGCCTTTCTCGGCGACAACACCGGCCGCGACCACCTCGTCGAGCATGGCCACGGTCTTGCGCTCGCGTTGCGTCGAGGCGTGTGGAAGCTGGTTCCTCCTGACGCCACCGGCACTGGCAAGAGCAAGAAGGCCGGCAAACGCGCTCCGTCGTCCCCCGAACTTTACAATCTTGCCAATGACCTGAGCGAAACAAAGAACATTGCTGCCCAGCACCCCGACATCGTCAACGAAATGCTGGCGAAGCTGGGGGAAATCAAATCCAGAGGCCGCAGCCGTCCGTAGTTAGCCTCTGCTCAGTAGAACCAACCACCGAAGGAGCGCCATGAACAAAACCTGGCGAAAAACTGAAGCACAATAGGCTTCCACGAAAAAGTTATCGGAGATTAACAGGTGAGATTCGTGCTACATATTCTTCACGTCATGGCTTCCGCGGCGATGGCCGGGACAACGCATGTGTTGGTCAACAAACCCGCGCCGGGGCGCGCCTTCGGTTGGCCGGCCAACGGCGGCATCTGGAGTTGGGGCGCGGACGACAGTCTCACGTGGAGCGAACATCGCGTCGCGTTTCCCGATCCACGCGATACACCAACTTTTGGAGGTTGACCTTGCTGGTGTTGCGGTGGTCCCCGCTCGATGACGAGTTGACAGTGCATGTGGTCCAGCGCTTGACGGATTGTTGATGACACTTTCTGCGTGAAGATTTCCATCGGGAGCGGACAATTTCTCTCCGACCCACGCCACAGCTTCCTCGCGCCTCCATGCTGCAGCCTTTGAACGATGTTGATTTCTTCCTTGCCCGGTTCGGTTCAAACGGTGTAAGCGACAGCCGTTTGCGCAGCATTGATCGCCCGCCTGCAGCCCGGCGTTTTTGAAACCGGGGAAACCGAGGCCAGTCGGGACTCCCGGCTGCCGGCACGTCATGAAACACCGAACAACCGCATCGCAATTTTTACCCCTAGTCGCCATGCTGGCGGGCGCGGCGTATGTGGTGCGCGGGGCGCTTGGGCTGGATGCGGTGTTTACTTATGATTCGCCCACCTACTTGGAGTTCGACTTCTCCAAGGGTGTCTTGGACAACGCGCGGACCTTTGGTTACCCGCTCTTGCTTCGAGGGATCGCATGTCTGGCGCCAGACTACTGGCTGGTGCCGCTTGTCCAAACGCTGCTCCACGTCCTGGCCGTGCTCGTGTTCTGGCAGGGGTTGCGCCGGACGGGGTTCTCCGCTTGGGCGGCGGCCATCACTGCCTTGCCGCTCTATTTCAGCCGAACCGTCGCCTTGTATGGCTCGTGGGTCTTGACGGACGCGCCGGGGCTGTCGCTGGCGTTGGCGACGATGGGAACAACTCTGATCGCTGTGTCGAGTCCCAAGCGCTCTGCGGGATGGGTCGCGCTTGCGGTCGTGCTGTTCCTGGCCTACATCACCCGCCCCGCCTACGTTTTCTTGATCGGATTTGTTCCCGTGGTCGGGATTGGCGTCGGCTGGCTCCGGCGGCTCGCGATTGCGGACTTGCGAAGCGTGGCCCTGAAAATCGTCGCGGTTTGTTTTGTCCCGTTTCTCCTGTTCTGCGCGCTGCGATGGCTGGCCGTGGGCCATTTTGGTTTGGTCTCTGCGGGAGGCGTCAACGCCATCGGCATCGCCGCCGAGATGCTCGATTCAAGGCTTTGCGAGACGCTGCCTCCGCATCTGCGGCCCATCGCCCTCCGAATACAACAGGAGCGCGATGTTTTCTTCCCGCGGCGATACATCACGCGCCGGTGGATTGATATGACGGTGCCGGAAGATTGGTTCAACTACAACGTGCATTTCATCAGCTATCCGCTGATGGTCGCGTTCTGCGGCACGGACACGGTGCGGACGGTGAACGACCGCCTTTCCGAATTATGCACGGCCGTGTTTCGACAAGCCCCCGTGACCTATGGCCTCTGGATCGCATTCTCTTTCGCCCGTGATGCCATGGGCATCTGGCGCTGGCTGCGCTGGGAGCTGCTGTGCCTGGCCGGCCTGCTTGTTGTGACCGCGGGCTTGTGTTGGGCGAGCGGCGCGAGATGCGGACAGCGGGGCTTGCGTCGGCTCCTCCCGTCAGACGCGGCCCGGCGCGAACTGGGCGTCATTTTGCTGGTGGGACTTGGATTCTACGGCGCCAGCCTGCTGTTGGTGGCGATGGTCGAACTTCCCTACAGCCGTTATGCGGATGCGTGTCATTTGTTTCTGCCCGCGTTGGTCGCCTACGGATTCGTTGGAGCGGCAAGGTCGCTGCGAAACTCCGCGCGGGTTCTTCGCGGCACGGCGATCTGCGAAAGCGCCGATGTCCCGGACGCGGAGCCGACCGTCGAGCGGAAAGGCCAAGGCCGCGCCGGATGCTGTCGCAGGGTCGTGGGACGGCTCGCATTCTGCGGCGTGGTTGTCATCAGCGGCTGGATCGGTTGGCGCGTGTTTGCCGGCAGTCGCGACGGGGTGGAGCGTTTCCTGAACGCCGCGCAGCACGGCGATTCGATCGAGGGCGCTAGGATGCTGGAGCAAGATCCCGGTTGGGCGCGCCGCAGTTCCGCCCATGGTGTTTCCGGGTTGCACATCGCCGCAATTCACGGCCAGCAAGCGGTTGTGGAACTCCTGCTACGGCGCGGCGCTGACGCGGGCGCAACCGACCGCGACGGGCTGACGCCATTGCATTGGGCGGCGGTGGCTGGCCAGACGGCTGTGGTGGAGAATCTTCTGGCGCATGGCGCGGATGCGAATGCCGCGAGCAGAGGCGGCATACGACCGATCCATCTGGCGCGGATGACGACGGTGGTGAACGCGCTGATCAAAGCCGGGGCCAAACTGGATGTGGCGGACCATCGAGGGTTGGGTCCGTTGCACTGGGCACTGGAGCCTGACGCGGTGACTGCATTGGTCAAGGCTGGTGCGAACCCCAACAAAATCCTGCGCGACCCGGCTGGGGCGCCGGCGGTGCCGGCTCTTCATTTCGCGGTCAAGAAAATCAACAGGCCGCTGGGAAAAAGTTTGCTGGAAGCAGGCGCTGATCCCAACTTCAGAGATGCGCAGGGTCGGACCGCGCTGTTCGCCTCGGTGGAATGGGGTTGTTCGCTCTTGGATGACCTCCTCGCGCATCGGGCGGACGCCTCGGTTGCGCTGGCGGTCGGCATCATGTCAAAATGGCAACTTCACATTGGCAACGTGGCTGCATTCGTGAACCGGGAAGATGACATGACGGCCCTTCACTGGGCGACATTATACGATAGTGGTGACATCGTCAGGAAACTGGCCGCATCCGTGCGAGACGTGAACATCCGAAGCAGGCTCGGTCTGACACCGCTGCATTGGGCCGCCGGGGCCAACAAACCCCAGGCCGTCCTCGCGCTGCTTGCTTGCGGCGCCGATCCGTCCATCAAGAACAACGCGGGACAGACGGCCGCGGATCTGGCCGCCCGAACCGGCAACGTTTGGCTTGTCAAAACCCTTCGTGACGCGACGAGCGCCGCCAGGAGGCCAGCGGAGGGCCAACGCTGATGTGCGGCATCGCCGGCAAAGTGCGCTGGGACGGTCGGCCCGTGCTGGACGCGGTCGAGCGGATGATCGCGCGCCTGCATCATCGCGGCCCGGACTTCCATTGCTGTCTGGACATCGATGGGGTCGCCGCGTTCGGTCATGCGCGACTTTCGATCATTGACCTGTCGCCGCTGGGGCATCAGCCGATGCAGGACGATTCGGGCCGTTACACCATTACCTACAATGGCGAAGTGTATAACTTTCGCGAACTGCGGGCCGAACTGGAAAAGGCGGGCCATCGCTTCCGCAGCACCTCCGACACGGAGGTGGTGTTGCACGCGCTGATCGCGTGGGGGCCGTGCGCCTGCGAACGGTTCAACGGCATGTTTGCCATCGCGTTCTGGGACCGCCAGACGCGGGAGTTGGTGCTCGCGCGCGACCGGTTCGGCAAGAAACCGCTGTTCTTCACGCAGCTCGACGGCACGTTCAGCTTCGCCTCGGAACTGAGCGCGCTGCGGGCCGACCCGGCCATCGGGCCGCGGCTGGGCATTTCCATCGCCGCGCTGAATCATTACCTCGCGCTCGGCTACATGCTCTCGCCGCTGACGATTCATCCCGGCGTCGAAAGCCTCGAACCAGCCACGTTCCTGCGCGTGCGCGACGGCCGCGTGGTCGAGCGGACGCGCTACTGGGATTACCGCGCGTGCTTCACGACCACCACGCGCGAGAGCGAGGCGGACATCGTGCGCCACCTCGACCATCTATTCGACCAAGCGGTGCGCCGGCGTCTGGTAGCGGACACGCCCATCGGCGCCTTCCTGAGCGGCGGTGTGGATTCCTCAAGCGTCGTGGCACGGATGCGCAAGTATCTTCCCTACGACCTGCACACCTTCAGCGTCGGGTTCGCCGAGGACACCTACGACGAATCCGCCGACGCGCGGTTGATGGCTGGCGTGCTGGGCACGATTCATCACGACCGGTTCATTCCGCGCGGCGAGGGGCGCGCGCTGGTCGAGCACGCCGTCTCGCGCTTCGACGCGCCGTTTGCCGACAACTCGCTGGTGCCGATGGTCGAGGTCTCGCGCGTGGCCTCGCAGCACGTCAAGGTCGTGCTCTCCGGCGACGGCGCGGACGAGATGTTCGGCGGTTACCCAACCTACGTGGCCGACGGCCTCAAGCGCCGCCTCGATCTGCTGCCGCGGCCGTTGCGACGGGCCGCCGCGGCGGTGCTTAGCCGCGCCCGCACGGACACGCGAAAACGGCTCGGCCTCGGTTTCAAGCTGCGGCAGTTCGCCAAGGGCCTCCCGGCCGACCCCCACTACGCCCATTACGTCTGGCGCGAACTGTTCGACGAGTCGGAGCGCATCGCCATCCTCGGCTCGCAGCACGCCGAGGAGATTCGTGCCACGCATCCGTTCCTGTCTTTCCGCCGGCACTACGAGGAGGCGGCCGGGCTGGACCCGCTGGCGCAGCACCTCTACGTGGATGCCAAGACTTGGCTCGCGGACGACATTTTGGTTAAGGTGGACCGCGCCACCATGGCGTTCTCGCTGGAGGCGCGCGCGCCCTACCTTGATCCGGACCTGGCGGCTTATGTTGCGTCCATTCCGTCGTCGCTCAAAGTCCGGGGCCGCCGCGGCAAGCGCATCCTCAAGCGCATGCTCGCGCCGCACCTGCCGCCACAAACCATCGCCAAGCGCAAGTCCGGCTTCAACGCCCCGATCAACAGTTGGCTTGGCCAGGAACGGGAAACGGAGTTTCGATTCTTCGCGCGCTGGGTGCTGGACCGTTTCCTGGCTGCGGAGGGGCGCGGCGCGGTGGAAATCCACTGGGAGAACACATGACCACCGTGCGCTCGATTGAAACCATGTCGCGCGCAATGCAGCACGCCCATCGTTACCATGCGTGGGTCTTTTCCAGCTTCCGCGCATACCTGCGGCCGGGCGCGACGCTGGAGGTTGGATCGGGCCATGGTCGCTACACGCGATTGCTCGCGCCGCTGGCCGAGGAAGTCATCGTGTCGGACATTGACCCCGTCGCCGTCGAGTCCATCCGACAGGAGCTGGCCGGGTTGTCCAACGTCCGGTTCCTCGTCATGGAGGGCATTGTGCCGGAGCGGGTCGGGCGGCCCGTGCAGAACATTGTGCTCGTCAACATTCTCGAACACATCGAGAAAGACGCGGATTTCATTGCCGGCTGTCGCAAGGTGCTTGCGCCGGACGGCGTGCTGGTGATTTTCGCGCCGGCGTTCCCGTGTCTGTATGGCCCGATGGACGCGCAGGCCGGCCACTTCCGCCGCTACAGCCGCGCCGGGCTGCGCGCGTTGCTGGAGACACAAGGGCTGCGGGTCGAGCGCCTGCGCTATTTCAACGCGGTTGGATTCTTCGGCTGGCTGGTCAATAAGTGGCTCGGCAGCGGTGTAAACGCCCCGTTGACGAACGCGCAGGTCAGCCTCTACGATAAGCTGGTGCCCATGCTCAAGCACGTGGATCACGTGTTGCCCTTCGTCGGCCAGTCGCTGCTGGCGGTCGCTCTTCCATCGAGGTGAAATATGCTCTCGATCATCGTTCCAGCCCTGAACGAAGAAGCCGCCATCAGCGCCACGATCACCTCGCTGCGCGAGGCGATGCAACAGCGCGGCATCGAGCACGAGATCATCGTCGTGGACGACGGCTCCACCGACCGCACTGGCGAACTGGCCCGCGCGGCGGGCGCGCGCGTCATCCGCCATCCGCAGCCGGGCGGCTACGGCAAGTCGCTCAAGGAGGGCATCCGCGAGGCGCGCTACGACCTCATTGGTATCACCGACGCCGACGGCACCTATCCGTGCAACCGCTTGCCCGACCTCTACGAACTGGCCGTGCGCGAGGGCTACGACATGGTCGTGGGCGCCCGCACCGGCGTCCACTATCGGGGCGGCCCGTTCAAGACGCCGGCGCGCTGGTTGTTCCTCTGGCTAAGCCGCTACGCCAGCGGCACCCGCATCCCCGACGTGAACAGCGGCCTGCGCGTCTTTCGCAAGGAACTGGTGACGCGCTTCGAGCACACCATCAGCCCGGGGTTCTCGTTCACCACGACCATCACGCTGGCCGCGTTGCTGAACGGCTACTTCGTGAAGTATGTGCCGATTGACTACCACCGGCGCGTGGGCGACTCGCACGTCCGCTACTGGCGCGACACCAAGCGCGCGCTCCAAATCCTCGTCGAGAACATCCTCTACTAC
>JAOACV010000940.1:244-623 GCA_026417675.1 Verrucomicrobiia bacterium | reverse complement strand
GCCTGGGAGACTGAGGCAACTGGGCGGCCCAGGTCTCCCGGGCCAACGCGGAAAAACATGACGAGGCCCCGACCCTGTTGTTGCGGAACCGGGGCTTCGTTTTTTGCAGGCCGGATTTCAGACCGGTTTGTTCCTTAGGCAATCTCGTCTTGACGCAGGCATCTGTGGTAGCTTTGTTCCGATGCTCAAGCTGAGCCAACGTAACCCGTAGCATGCGGATGAACCTGAACACCCACCCTTCGACTCGCCGGTTGGTGACCGTCCTATCGGTGGCCATTGTGACCGTCTATTTGCTGCTGATGTGGGCGCTGCCCTTGTTCTGGGAAACCCGCCGGGACCAGGTGCAGTTGTTAAGCGAAGCGGCGTTGGTGGGGATCAC
>JAOACV010000940.1:0-234 GCA_026417675.1 Verrucomicrobiia bacterium | reverse complement strand
ACGATGTTGGAGGCGCGCACGGCGGCCTTGTCCGAGGCGACCGCGAAGCTGAAGAGCGAAGCGGACGAGCGCAAACGTCTCGCGGTCGTGGTCGAGCAAACCAGCGACGCCATCATGGTGACCGACACCAGCCACGTCGTGGAGTATGTCAATTCCGCGTTCGAGGCTTCCAGCGGCTACACGCGGGCCGAGGTCGTCGGCAGGGACCTGCGGACGTTGCGGGGCAGCGGGCAG
>JAOACV010000939.1:245-626 GCA_026417675.1 Verrucomicrobiia bacterium | reverse complement strand
GCCTTCAGCAGCATCCGCATGGAACCCGTGTTTATGATTACAAGCCAGTCGGCGGCGACCGCGGCAGCCTTGGCGATCGACGCCGATGTCCCGGTCCAACGAGTCGACACCCGCTCCCTCCGCACCCAACTGTTGGCCGACGGCCAGATCCTCGACGGAGCCCCGCCGAAAGTCCCCGCTCAGGCCCCGGCCAATGCCCCCGCCCCCAAAAGCCGGCAAGGCGCGAAGCCCGCCGGTATCGTCGTCGACGACGATGATCTTGGGTTTGCGGGATTCCGTATTCATCGATGGCAAGGATACTGCCGATTCGCTGCCTGCGCGCGGCCGTCTCGTTGCGGAATGTTGCGCCGACGGGGCAGGCGCAATGGATTGTTACAAAGC
>JAOACV010000939.1:0-235 GCA_026417675.1 Verrucomicrobiia bacterium | reverse complement strand
CAAGTTCCCGACAACCGACGTTTGTCGGCCGCGGATATCGACACGACCTTCCCACCGCCCGCGGCAAGATGTCCGCGACTTTCACACCGGAACTTCCCCAGGCCGGTGAATACGAAGTTCGACTCATCTACTTTTGGCACGAGAATCGAGCGACCAACGTCCCCGTGGCGATCCACGCGGCCGATGGCGTCAAGACGGCGACGGTCAACCAACGCGAACCGATGCTGGTGAAGGG
>JAOACV010000938.1:278-629 GCA_026417675.1 Verrucomicrobiia bacterium | reverse complement strand
GCCTTATGGCTGCCTCAAGGATCCGAAGGCCGCCGCTCCCCTGCTTTATCCGTCCTGCGACGCCGCCATCACGCGCGCGGTCATGGGCGAGGATTTGCAGCGCACGCTCACCGCGCGGCAGCGGAGGGAGTGGATTGACCATATCAACTCCTTCGCCGACCCCGACGGAACCTATCGCGACCGTCGCGTCGGCCACACCGTCCAGCACGCCAACGGCATGGTCATCGGCGCGCTGGGCGTCCTCGGCGGCAAACAGAAGTATCCGGTCCGTTTCTACAACGAGTTCGACACCCCGGAGAAAGTCGCCGCGTGGCTGGAGAAGATTGACTGGCATAACCAATGGAGTGGCTC
>JAOACV010000938.1:0-268 GCA_026417675.1 Verrucomicrobiia bacterium | reverse complement strand
GCTCGCATCTGTTCTGGGGCGGGATGCACTGCTTCAGCGCCAGCCGCCGTTGCACGGCAGCGTGGCTGAAGGCGGTGTTTGACTGGCTCGACGCGAACCTCGATCCGCAGACCGGCTGGTGGCGGCGCGGCGTCCCGCAGAAGCGGCCGGGCATTGACGGTCTCGGCGGCGGCGCGCATATCTGGCCGATTTATCAGCACCACGGCCGGCGGTTTCCGTATCCGGAGCGTTTGCTGGACAGCATCCTCGCGATGCAAAAGCCCGACGG
>JAOACV010000937.1 GCA_026417675.1 Verrucomicrobiia bacterium | reverse complement strand
CAAGCGCGTCACTGTGGAGCCGGTCGGGCATCGCGTAGCCAAAGCGCGGGCCTTCCTTGTAGAAGATGTTGTGGAACCACCGATTGGAGCGCCGCAAAGCCTCATCCAAACCGGGAATGGCAAGCCCCGCGTTCTTGGCCGCCACCAGCGCCTGGACGTTCCACGCGGTGATGGAACTGTCGCCGCTCGGACGGTTTTTCAAGTTATAGACCCCGCCGGGCCCGGTGTTGTAGTCGTAGTCCCAAGAACCGTCGGGGCGTTGTGCCTTCACGATGAGGCTGGCGGCCGTCTCGCACGGCTGCTTGAGCGGCTCATAGCGCGTCATCGCGTAGTCCTCGCAGAGCGCGTAGGTTGCGATGGGATGCTGATACTCGAACCGCGTCGTCCCCATGCAACCGCCGTTGATGGCCTTGCTCTGGTCGGCACACGTGGCCAGGAAATTCAGTCCCTCTTTGACGCTGCCTTCGAACTCCGGGCTTTCATGGGTCTCGCCGTGGCCGAGGAACGCCAGCAAGGCCAGGCCGGTCATCGCCCAGTTGCTCGCCGACGCCCGCGCCGCCCCCTGGATCGGCGAGATGGCGTTCCATGCCGCGGCCTTGGAACTCGCGCAAGCCGGCATCGCGGTGCTGCGCAAGGCCTGAC
>JAOACV010000936.1:263-657 GCA_026417675.1 Verrucomicrobiia bacterium | reverse complement strand
CACAGGATTTCTCGTGTCCCGTGGTACTTGGGATTTAATCGAAGGAGAACTTTCTAATTTCGCCTACTGGACTATCACCATCTATGGTGTGGCTTTCCAGCCACTTCGGCTATCAGAAAGTTTTTTTAACTCCTCCAACTCAGTGCAGTTGTTGTGATTAAATCCCGCAACCCCGCCTGAGCAACGCCTGCACGCTTTAACGCTCAAGTCGGTTTAGGCTGTTTCCGGTTCGCTCGCCGCTACTACGGAAATCAAATTTTTTTCTTTTCCTCCGCTTACTGAGATGTTTCACTTCAGCGGGTTAGCCTTCTTGGATTAAAATCCAAGAATGTACTGAGATGAATCAGTACGGGTTGCCCCATTCGGGAATCGCCGGGTCAAAGGTTGTGTGCAC
>JAOACV010000936.1:0-253 GCA_026417675.1 Verrucomicrobiia bacterium | reverse complement strand
TTTAAATGCCATCTAAATACTATTGTTTCTCACAAAATTTTTTCCAAGCCTATTTGAGTTGAGATTTTTTAAATTTGTGTTTTAATCTTTGGGATTTTATTATTCCCTTAATTTTTAGATTTAATTTTTTATCTTAAGATGCTATTAACATCTCCCTGCAGTTGTAAGATAAATTAATTTTTATCGCTTAGTTTTGCTTCTTACAACTGACATTAAGGGATTTTCAAAGAACTTAAATTATCCATCAAAGTAT
>JAOACV010000935.1 GCA_026417675.1 Verrucomicrobiia bacterium | reverse complement strand
CCGTAGTCGCCGAGACCCTGCGCGTTCAGGTCGGCCTGCCAAACCTTTCCGCGCGATTCTTGCGGCAGCCGCGCCAGCACCGCGGGATCGGTTACGCGCGTGAAGCCGCTGACGCGCGCGCCGCCGGTGAAGTGGGGCGTCTCCTTGCCGAAGGCGGCATAGACGATGGGCGCTTGTTCCGTGCCGGAATCCTCGGCGGTCAGCTTGAAAGTCTGCTTCACTGCGTATGCGCCGCCGCGGATGAAAACCGTGATGGGTGACTGGTGATTGGTGATTGCTTGGAATGTCGCCGGGGTATGCGGCGAAGAGTCTGGCCCACGGGCTGGTTCGCGCGAGGGCGCGCTGGATGGCCTTGCCCTTGATCGGCCACCACAGGAAGTCGTGGTAGAAGAAGGAGCCGAAGATGAACGCATAGACCAGCGGCGTGTGGAAGAGAAGTTTCTGCGCCCATCGCAACGGGCCGAACCAGCACGCGTTGCCGACGCGACTGGCCAGGTTGTCGCCGACCCAGAAGTGGAAGTTGACGTTGGAAATATCCTCGCCGACCACCTCGATGTCGGCCTCGCCCGCGAGGATCATGCGGAATCCGGTCCGCACCAGTTCGTGGTCGTCGACCAGCACCACCCGGATCATGAGGAACCCCCTGTCGTCCCTGATCGCGGCCGCCCCGTGC
>JAOACV010000934.1 GCA_026417675.1 Verrucomicrobiia bacterium | reverse complement strand
GGGTCCCAAACGCGCCGAGCTGGGCCAGTATTTCGTCACGCATCCGCCGCCCGCCGAGCGGATCGCGCGTTTGACGCCGCTCTGCCGGCGGCCGGCCCCGGACCGGGCTTGACTTGACAGGTTGTTACGCAGCATAGGGCCGTTGCAAAGTCCGGAAAGGATCGCGCTCTCCGACCGCGATCATCAGTTCAGAGCCGTGGGCATCGCGTTCGGAGAGCGCGATCCACCCGAACACCGGTCGTGGAACGGCTTTCCATGTTTGTCTTCCCTCAACAACAGCCCAATGTTGCGGGTCCTGCGCGTTCCCCGTATCCTCGGCAAGGAGGACATGAAGCCCCTGACGATATTGCTCGCGATTGCATCCACGTTGTGGGCTGCGGATTTGCCGGAGGCGGTGGGGCCGACGAGGTAAAGCGGAGGGCGTATTACGCGTTGCGTATTGCGTATCGTGGCCGGCACGGCGCGTGGCCCCTATTTCTCCCGCCGCGGGGTGACGTCGGTGAGGGTGTTGGCGAGCGAGGTGGTGGGGATCCGGTCCCCGCCGGCGTGATGCGGGTGGCGCAGCAAGAGGATGAGGTAGAGGGCGACGCCGACGCAGATGGCGCTGTCGGCGATATTGAAAGCCGGCCAATGCCTGCCGGCAATCTGGAAATCAAGGAAATCCACGACGTACCCC
>JAOACV010000933.1 GCA_026417675.1 Verrucomicrobiia bacterium | reverse complement strand
AAGCAACTTAACCTGGCCGCGCCGGTTTCGATGCACATCGAGTATGAGTGGTGCCCGAAGGGCCAGGAAAAGACGCGCGCCGCGTTGCTCAAGGTCCTTCAGGAAAACTTCCGCGTGCTCAGGCAGTGGCTCGCAGAAGCGTGAAGCGGGTTGGCCCGCATATTTCACCCGTTACATAGACGCTGACCGCCTCGAAACGCTCCAGCACCCCGCGACGATTTTCCGCCAAGGTGGATCGCGTTCTCTGAACGCGATCTGGTTGCGGCTGCACGACGGCCGGCGCGTTTGGAGAACGCGCTTCACCTTGAATTACGTCCTGCCGCGCCGAAAACGATTCGGCCAGACCGCACACCGTTACTGCGGCATCACGGCCATCCTCCTCGGAAATCCTGCTCGCATCCGCCGGGGCTACTTGGTAAGAACTGCGCCAATAAAGAAGCGCAGGGTGCAACTATGCCTACTGACCCGTCTGGCAACATGCGAATCGGCAGCGACGATGCGCAATCACACAACAGCCGCCGCATTGCCTTGGGGGTGGGCGTGGCGGTTGTGATCGGCTTGGCGGCGGCGGGGGCGTGGTATTTCTTGGGCGCAGATCCGGCGGAAACGGAACTGCGCGAGGCTGAAAGCAGCGCGAGGCAATCGTTGGAAGCCGGCGATTACGGACGCGCGGCGGAG
>JAOACV010000932.1 GCA_026417675.1 Verrucomicrobiia bacterium | reverse complement strand
GTCTCGGCGACTACGGCGTGTTTGGACTCAAAGGCACTTACGGCACACGCCGGCGTCAGCCGTTGCTGGAGTTGTTCTTCAACGGCAAGCCGATGGAGATCGCCCGCTGGCCGAACGACGGTTTCGTGATGACCGGCGAGGTGTTCGGCCCGGAGAAGAAGGACGTTCGTGGCCGGCCGCACAATGTCGGCGGCCAGTTCGCTTACGACGGCGACCGTCCCGCGCGCTGGCAGGCCGAGAGCGACGCGTGGCTTTACGGCTACTGGTTCCACGATTGGGCGGATTCCTATGAGAAGATCGCCTCGATTGACACCGCGCAGCGGCTCATCACGCTCGCGCCGCCGCTGCATCACTACGGGTTCGCGAAGGGCCGGCGTTACTACGCGCTAAACCTGCTGTCGGAAATTGACCGGCCGGGCGAATGGTATCTCGACCGTAGCCGCGGCCTGCTCTACTTCTGGCCGCCGTCCGACCCGAACTATGCGACGGTGGAGGTCTCGATGTTCGCCGCGCCGTTTGTGGAGCTGGACGGCGTCGCGCACGTGGCGTTTCGCGGGTTGACGTGGGAAACAGGCCGCGACGACGGCTTGCGCATCACGGGCGGCGAGCGTTGCCTGCTGGCGGGCTGCACGGTGCGCAACTTCGCCGGCGACGGCGTCACGGTCGAGGGCGGGCGCGGCCACGGCCT
>JAOACV010000931.1 GCA_026417675.1 Verrucomicrobiia bacterium | reverse complement strand
CGATGGGTCGGGCAGCGTTGGCGCAGGCGCAAGAGCCGTGGGGTGCGCCCCAGCTCTATCTCGCTCCCGGCGGCGAGCAGCTCTTCCGCCCCGGCGAACCGCCGATTGCGCCGGCCCCGCCGGAAGCGGCGCGCCCGCTGCGCCAGACGGCGCCGGCGCAACGGCCACGCTTTGCGCCTACCAGCACCACCGTTGGCGCTCCAACAAAACGGTTACAAGACTTGACGCGCCAATTCCGTCTGCAACCGCAATTGGTGGCGCTGATTATCGCTAGTCTGGTGCTGATTGTGTTGGTTAGCCAAGTAATCAACCTGCCGGGCAGCAGTGCCATGCCGACACCAGTGGTCACGCCGACGCCGCTGGATGCACCGGTGAAGGTGCCACCGCCAGCAGGCAAGGTCCATGTAATGTTCGCCGTCGTGTAGTTGATGCCGTTGGCGTCGCTGACGACGTACGTTTCGGTGTTGTTGATTGCCACGCCGTCATACTGCGCCAAGTAGCCGCACACGTTTGTATTGCCCGTGATGACCGGCGTCGGAGCAGGTTGCACCGTCACCGTTTGCGTTGCGGTGCCTTGGCAGCCGAACGGCGATGTTTCGGTCACCGTCAGCGTTGCCGTTGCAGACGAAGCACCCGGGCTGTTGAAGCGCACCGTCACCGTGTTGCTCGTCTGGCTTCCAGCAGTGATCGC
>JAOACV010000092.1 GCA_026417675.1 Verrucomicrobiia bacterium | reverse complement strand
CCTACAAGGACCGCCAGGAGAAGGCTAAAGGCATGGCCGACGCGAAGTATGGCGACAAAGGCTGCGCGATGTATGGCGACTGGCGCGAACTGATCGCCCGCAAAGACATTGACGCGGTCATGATCGCCACACAGGACCACTGGCACGCGCTCATTGCGACCGCAGCAGCCGCCGCCGGCAAGGACATGTATTGCGAGAAACCGATGGGCGTGTCGGTCGCCGAGGGCCGCGCCATTTACAACGCCATCCGCAAACACAAGCGCGTGTTCCAGGCCGGCACATGGCAGCGCGCGCAGGGCAAGTTCCGCCAGGCCGCCGCGCTGGTCCGCAACGGCTACATCGGCAAGCTGCGCGAAATCCAAGTCTCCGCACCCGGCCCGCAATATCAACCGAAATACAACGGCCCGATGGACCCGCAACCGGTGCCGGAAGGCTTCGATTGGAAGATGTGGCTTGGTCCCGCGCCAGCCAAGCCCTACAACCCCGGCCGCGTCGCGTGGCCGGACTGGTATCTCATCTGGGACTATTGCGCGGGCTTTATCTGCAACTGGGGCGTGCATCACCTCGACATCGCCTATTGGGGCTGTCCCGCCATCGGCAAGGAGCCGTGCGAGATCGAATGCAAGGGCGTCTATCGCAAAAAAGGCTTCACCGACAACATCGAGAGCTGGAACGCGACGTTCACCTTCGCCAGCGGCTTGAAGATGGTCTTCACCGACCAGAACCAGCAGCCGGTCGGCACCAAGTTCATTGGCGACAAAGGCTGGGTCCATGTGGACCGCGGGCCGGACAATGGAAAGATTTCCGCCGAGCCGGAGTCGTTGCTCAAGGTCCGGCTCAAGCCCGGCGAAACGCACGTCTATCAATGCGCCGAGCCGGGCGAGGACATCATCACCATCAAGAAGAGGGCCGGCGACGAGATCGCGTTCCGGTCGTTCAACCACGGCGACGATTTCCTGAACAGCGTTCGCGCCCGCAGAGACCCCGTCTCGAACGTGGACGCCACGCACGTCGCCAGCTATCTCGGCCTCATCGCCGAGATCGCCGCGCGGCTGGAGACGAAGCTGAAGTGGGACCCGAAGAAGGAAAAGTTCATCGGCAACGACGAGGCCAACAAGCGGCTCACGCGGCCGATGTTCAACGGCTGGAAGCTGTGAGCACGGCAACGCCACGCTGCTTGCTCTCACGCCGCGCTTTCGTCGAGCGGACCGGGAGCGCCGTCGTTACGGCCACGCTCGCGGGATTCCGGCGTCCTGCGCGGGCGAACACGGCTTTGTCGCCGATCCCGCCTCACCGCGCGCTGGCGGTGCCGGGCGTTCATGCTTACGCGCTGCAACATTCCATCCCCGCCGGCGGGACGCTGGAACTCTGCGTCAGCAGCAGCGTGCCTTATCGCCTCTCCATCTGCCGGCTGGGACGGCAGGTGGACGATCCGGCCGGCGACGCGGTGCTGGCGCGCTTTGATGAGTCGCCCCCCAATCCGCAGCCGATTCATCCCGGCTCCTACATCCACGTCGAGAAACGGCTGACGGGGCCGCTGTCGGCGCTCACGCTCGAATGTTGGGCGCGGCCCGCGGTGACGAGCGGATTTTCGGGGCTGATTACGCAATACGACTACAAGAGCGCGTGCGGCGTGGGCTTGATGCTGTGCCCGGGCGGCGTGGTTGGCTTCTATCTCGGCGACGGGCGGGATTACCGCCGGGAAAATTCGCTCCAAAGCCCGACGGCAGCGATCAAAGCCGGCCAGTGGTATCACGTGGTCGGCACGTGGGATGGCCGCGAAAAGAAACTCTGGATCAACGGCAAACTCGTCGGCGCATCGGCGCACGAGCAGCCGGTGCAGCCCGGCCCGGCGCCGTTGCGGTTGGCCGCCTACGGCGAGAACGGCCGCGCAATGCGTTTTCTGGACGGCGATCTCGCGATGCCGGCGATCTACAACCGCGCGCTGAGCGAGGCGGAGATCAACGAGCGTTTTGCGCAGAAGGGCCTCAAGGCCGCACGCGGCGAACACGTGATCGCCTGCTGGCCGCTCACCGAGGAAAAGGGCGACCGCGTGGCCGACGCGTCGGGCCAAGACCGCCACGGACGCATCATCAATCACGCCACTTGGATGATCGGCGGCCCCGGCTTCAACGCCGACGTGCCGCGCTTTACAGATTACGACCCGAAGCGGGACCCCACGCGCGGCCACGGGCTGCGGTTTGCGTCCGACGACCTCTACGATTGCCACTGGCGGGTGACGCATCGCTGGAAAGTGCCGGCCGACGCGCGCCAAGGGCTTTACGTGGCGCGGATGGAGTTCAGCTACGAGGGCAAACCGCGCCTGTATCACTACACCTTCATCGTCCGGCGTCCGGCGCGTCGCCAAAAGGCACCGTTGCTGGTCTTGTGCGCCACCAACACCTGGCTGGCCTACGGAGCGACGCCATTTGCGATCACGCCGCCGGAACTGGCGCAGGTCTGGACCACGCAGGGGATCGAAAAAGACACGCGTGGATTGCCTGCCTACAGTTTCTATCGCAAACACGCCTCCGGGCTGGGCACCTACCAGCTCGGCTGGCGCATCCCGTGGCCCGCGGCGGGGCCTTACGTGCTCTACGGGAAAGGCACCGGCTACAGCCATCTGGCGCGCGCTGATCGCTTCGTCCACATCTGGCTGGAGGAACAGGGCTACCAGTTTGACCTCATCAGCGACATGGACCTGCACCGCGACCCCGGCCAGTTGCGCGGCTACAAGGCATTCATGATCGCCGGCCACAACGAATACTGGTCCTGGCCGATGTATCGCGGCGTGGAGGACTACCTGCGCGCGGGCGGCAACCTCATCGTGCTCAGCGGCAACACCATGTTCTGGCGCGTGAGCTACAACGACGACTGCACGGTGATGGAATGCCGCAAAGTGGACGCCGGCGGCGCGCAGGTGCCCGATGGCCGCCGTGGCGAGGCGTGGCACAGTCACGACGGCCTTCGCGGCGGCACGCAGCGCGAGTGCGGCATGCCCGGCTACCGGCTCATCGCGCTCGACATCATCGGCTGGAACGTTCCTTCCGACTCGAAGACCTTCGGCCCTTACGTGGTTGAGGATGAAAAGCACTTCCTGTTCAACACCCCGGAAAAGACCGGGCTGAAGAACGGCGAAAAGTTCGGCTGGGCCGGGGAAGGCCGACCCGAAATGGCCAACGTCCACGAGATGGACATCCGCCCCTCGACCTTCGCGGCGTTGCAAGAGGAGCCCACGCCGCCCGGCGCTGTCCTGCCAACCGATCCGCCCGGCATCGTCCGCATCGCCAACGGCATCACGCGATGGAAGGAAGGCGGCAGGGCCACGGATTATTTTGGCCGCGTCATCAAGCCGAAGACCGAACAGGGCGGCGAGATGATTTACTGGGAGCGGCCCGACGGCGGCCGCGTTTTCAACGCCGGCGCCATTGGCTCCGGCTGGGTGCTCCACTGCGATCCGCGCTGGGCCGCCGTGGTGAGAAACGTCCTGCATCACTTCGGCGTCAGGCGAAACAATCCCTAAACTTTGGACAGGCGCAAACAAACAACCTAACAGAAAGGAACACGCACATGGGCAAGATATACGTTGGACTGAACACGGAGTTCTCGCGCAGCTCGGACAAGCCGTTTGAGTGGGCGGTCCAAAAGGCCGCCGAGATGGGCTACAAATACATCGAGCCGATGGTCCACCTCGGCCGCGAACTGATGAGCGAGGCGGGCTACTTCCACACCGTCTCGATGTTTGACGACCCCTACCGCATCAAGGACGCCTGCGACAAGGCCGGGCTGACCATCTCCGGCCTCCAAGCGCACGGACCGCTGGGCCGGCCCGACGTGCACGGCGAATACATCAAGCTCGCCATCCGCGTCGCCGCCGAGATCGGCGTGCCCGTCATCAACACCGACGAAGGCATCAAGGCGAAATGGACGACCGAGGAGGAAGACTTCGTGCTGATCAAATACACGCTGCAGGAAGCGGCGTTCATCGCCGAGCGGCGCGGCGTGAAGATCGGCCTGGAGCCGCACGCGCAATACTCGCGCCATCCCGACGGCCTCGACCGCATTTACAACCTGGTCAAGTCGCCCGCCATCGGCATCAACTTCGACACCGGCAACGCCTACCTCTGCGGCCACGACGTTTATGCGTGGCTGGAGCGCGTCGCCTCGCGGCTCGTCCATCTCCACGCCAAGGACATTTCCGTGGCCCACGCCGAGGCCGAGCGCGGCAAGGTGACCGGCACGCCGGTCGGCTGCGCCTGCGGCGAAGGCGTGCTCGACTGGGCGCGCATCATCAAGATCGTGCGCGAGAAATGCCCGCGCGACATCGTTTTCTCGGTCGAGTGCGGCACGCCCGATCAGGCGGCCAAGAGTCTGAAGCACCTGAACTCGTTGTTGGCATAGACAAAACGAGGCGTCGCAATTCGCCGCTCGATCAACGAACTGGCCGGCGCAACCGCCCAGGGTTGCGTCCGGTTATGTCTTTCGGCTTGTGTCCGTCCGCTTCCCGGCGTATAGCGACGTTGCGCGCCAGGCACGCGGAGACCTCTGAGGAGTCATCCCCGCGAACCGAGCCTGCCGCGCCTCAAAGAGATGGGAATGAAGATTTTGCTGGCGATGCCCTCCTTTTACCGCAAGGACGGCACGCTGTTTCGCGAAAAGAAACGGCTGATCATCCCGATCACGCTGCCGTATCTGGCTGGGCTGACGCCGCGCGAGTGCGACATCCAGATCGTGGACGAGCACGTCGCGCCGATTGACACGTCGGCCGACTATGATTTGGTCGGGCTGAGCGTGCTGGGCGCGTCGGAGCGGCGGGCCATCGAGGTCGCGCAGGCGTTTCGACGGCGCGGCATCAAGGTGGTCGCGGGCGGCATTCACGCTAGCCTCGCGCCGGAGCGGTTGCAGGAGCATGTGGATTCCATTGTCGTTGGCGAGGCGGAGCTGGTCTGGCGGGACGTGCTGGCCGACGCGCAGAACGGTGGACTGAAACCGCGCTATGAGGCCGACCGGCTCTGCGAGATGAAGGGATTGCCCATGCCGCGGTTCGACTTGCTCGACATGCGGCAGTTCCGGTTCGATTACTATCCGGTCCAGACCACGCGCGGATGCCCGCACGGGTGCCGGTTCTGCGAGGTCAATGCGATCTACGGCCGCAAGTATCGTTTCCGCCCCATTAGCGAAGTGCTCGCCGAAATTCAGGCGCTGCCCGGCCGCAACCTGCACATCGTGGACGACAACATCGGCGGCGACACCGACCGCGCGAAGGAACTGTTCCGCGGGATGATTCCGCTGAAGGTGCGCTGGAGCGGGTTGACGACGTTCAAGTCGCTGCGCGACGAGGAATACGTGCGGCTGGCGAAACAGTCCGGCTGCTTTCATTTGAACCTCGGCATCGAGAGCGTCAACCCCGCCAGCCTCGCCGACGTGCGGAAACACCACAACCGCGTGGACGAATACCGCGAACTGCTGCAGCGGCTCGACCATTACAAGGTCCCCTACTCTCTCAACTTCATCCTGGGTCTGGACGAGGACACGCCGGAGACCGTGGACCTGACGGTGGATTTCTGCCGCCGGGTCAAGCCGCACCTGGCTTTCTTCAGCATGTTGACCCCGCGGCCCGGCACGGAACTATTGCGGGAATTGGCCGCCGAGCGTCGCATCGTCCACCACAACTACGACCAATACGACTGGGACGAGCCGGTCTTCAAGCCGCTGCGGATGACCGCGCAACAACTCAAGGAGGGCGTTTGGAAATGTTACGACGATTTCTACTCGCTGCCGCAAATCTTCCGACGTTTCCTCGCGCCGCCGCGTCCGTATCTCTACCGCGAATTGTTCTTGAGCCTGTTCTACTGGAGCGCCGTCCGGAAGCGCATTGACCCCGTATCCTTCTTTTAGCCATGCATCGGTTTTATCTTCCACCCGACCAATGCCGCGGCTCCGTCCTGGCGTTGACGGCGCGCGAGGCGCATCACGGCCTGCACGTGCTGCGGCTGCAACCCGGCGAGCGTGTCGGCGTCCTCGACGGCGCCGGCCACGAGTTCCTTTGCGAGGTGAGCGAACTGGGCCGCGACACGGTCAGGCTGTCGGTGGTCCAGAAAGACGCCGCGTCCCCCCTCCCCTACACCATCACGCTGTTGCAAGCCGTGACCAAGAGCAAAAGCTTCGACACGATCGTTCAGAAGGCTACAGAACTGGGCGTCAGCCGCATTGTGCCGCTGCTCTCCGACCGCGTCGTCGCCCACCTCGACGACGAGAAAGCCGAGACCAAGCTGGAGAAATGGCGTCTGATCGCCATCGAAGCCATCAAGCAATGCGGTTCGCCCTGGCTGCCCCAGATTGACGCGCCGCTGTCGCCGCACGCGTTCCTGGAGGGCGGCGAGAAGTTCGAACTCTCGCTGATCGCGTCGCTCCAGCCCGACAGCCGGCACCCGCGCGAGTGGTTCAAGCGGTTTTGCGAAGAACGCCAGCGCCTGCCCCAATCTGCCGCCATTTGGATCGGCCCCGAAGGCGACTACACGCCCGCCGAGATGAACTCGATCAAAGCCGCCGGCGCGCTGCCCATTACGCTCGGCAAACTCGTCCTCCGCAGCGAGACCGCCGCCATCTATTGCCTCTCCATCCTCAACTACGAGTTGCAGGCGAAGTATCCGTAGCCGTTCCGCCCTGCGCGACCACAGATCAAACTTGCTTCTTTGACAGGCCCAATCAAGAAACAGGGGCGTCGAGTGTGGAGCCTGCTAAAACAAGTTTCTCCGCCATCCGCACGCAACGCTCGGCGAGAGCGCGGACTTCCGCCTTGAGCGCTTCGCCGTGCCGAACGCTGCGTATGTTGTTCTCCATGTCCTCGGCAGCCCAACCGCGCGTGTGGGCCACGAAGGGGAATTGCGGGAACAGGAAACCAAGTTCGCTGAAGAACATCATCATCTGCCCCGCCACGGCCTGCACATTGTCCTGGCCGCCGGTGATGATGAAGGACGCCACCTTGTCGCGGATGAGAACCTTGTCTGCCAGCGTGATCTGGTTTTGGATGCAGTTCATCCGCTCGGCCATCTTGTAATAGAGCGAGCTGGCGTTGCCCCAGCGGATCGGCGTCGCGACCAGCACGACGTCCGCCCAGAAAACCATCGCCTCGTAAACCCGATCGAGTTCATCGGAGGCATCCATCTGGGTAATGCTGCATGGCCACGTGCACGCCCGTTCGTTTTTCGAGTAGTAACCTTCGCAGGCCCTGAACTTAAGTTGGTCCAGCCGGATGATCTGGGTCTCGGCGTTGAGCTTCGATGACGCGTGAGCCAGCGCCTCCTCCAGCAACGCGAGCGACGTGGAATAGCGCGGAAGTGTCGCGTCCATCACCGTCGTCGAAATGCCCGCCACGCGGATGCGGCCCGGCTTGCGGACAATGTCGCGTGCGAGCGGATGGGGCGGATGCGGCGCGTGTTTCGCCGGCGTGGCGGAGGCGAGGTCTATGAACAGGTCGCCCGACTCGACCTTCAGTTCGTAGCGCGGCACGGCCGCGGGGATGCCCGGACGCGCTTCGCCGGTCACGCGATGAAACATCCAGCCGTGCCACGGACAAACCACGTAGTCATCCCGCACGCAGCCATCGCCCAGCGGTCCGCCCACGTGCAGGCAACACGCGGAAACAGCCCCGAACCGGCCGTCACGAAACGAGAGCGCAATCTTCCGGCCGCCAACCTCCAGCGACTGGAGTTCTGTCTTGCTCAGTTCGGCGACGCTGCCCAGCTT
>JAOACV010000930.1 GCA_026417675.1 Verrucomicrobiia bacterium | reverse complement strand
GCCCTACACGGTGCCCTACTTCCTGCCCAAAGGGGGGCCGCCCGCCTTCCTGGAGCCTGTCTTCCTCCGCTTTGGCCGGGGTGAGGCCCCCGACTGGTTCCTCTGCCCCGACGATTCGCTTTATAGCCCCCGGCTGGGCTTCACCCCAGAGGAGGGGGGCGGCGTGGGCCTGGTCATCTAACCCGGTGCCGGGGCAAGGCTTTGGTATGTTTCGCAAAAACGATCTGGAAGGAGGTACCATGCGAAGTTTTAGCCTGGAAGTCTGGGGGGACCTTGCTTGCTTCACACGCCCCGAGTTCAAGGTGGAGCGCTTCAGCTACCCCGTCATCACCCCCAGCGCCGCGCGGGGCATCTACGACGCCCTCTACCTGGACTTTGACCCCCAGAGCCAAAAACCCCTCATGTACTGGCAGATTGAGCGGATTGAGGTGCTGAAGCCGGTGCGCTACATCGCCCTGATGCGCAACGAGGTGAAGGAAAAGGTAAGCCTGAAGAGCATCCAGCGCTGGATGAGAGACCCCAGCACCTTCGAGCCCCTTTTGGCTGATGCCACCCGGGAGGAGACCGGCCAGGACACCAAGGGCCGCACCCAGCGCCAGACCATGGCCCTGCGGGACGTGCGCTACCGCCTCACCGCCCACGCCGTGCTCTACCGCGAGGACCACGCCCTGCGCCAGAAGATTGAGCACAGCTTCGAG
>JAOACV010000929.1 GCA_026417675.1 Verrucomicrobiia bacterium | reverse complement strand
GATGTCCTCGACCTTCTTGACGAATTCTTCGACCACGCGCTCCTGGAACGAGTTGATGCGCACCCAGGCATAGCCCGGCTCGACCACCTTGGCGCGCACCGCCTGCACCTTGATCTCGTCGCGCGTCAGGTTCAGCGTGAACGTGCGGTTCTCGGCGCGGCGGAAGATGGTGATCGTGACCTTGGTGCCCGGCTCGCCGCGCAGGCGGCGAATGGCCTGGTCGAGCGTCATGCCTTTGATCGGCGTGTCGTCGATGCGCGAGATCAAATCGCCGGTCTGCACCCCGGCTTTGTGGGCCGGCGTGCCTTCGATGGGCGAGACCACGCGCACCAGCCCCGACTCGTCCATGTTCACTTCCATGCCGAGGCCGCCGAAGCGGCCGCTGTAGCTCTCGCGGAACTCCTTGTAGGTCTTCCTGTCCAGGTACTGCGAATGGGCATCGAGCCCGCTGACCATGCCGCCGATCGCATCGTTCAGCAGCTTCTTCTCGTCGGCTGGCTCGACGTAGCGGTTCTTGATCAGGCTGTAAACCGCCGCGAACTGCTGCATTTCTTCCAGCGGCAGCGGCATGAAGCCCGAGCGTGCGATGGCCTGCAACTGCAAGGTGCCGAGCACGCCCGCGACCAAGCCGGCGGCGACCAGACTGACGGTTTTGAGCTTCGAGGCCATAACGATCCTCCGACTAGGCGCGCAAGCGAACGCGATAGCAC
>JAOACV010000928.1 GCA_026417675.1 Verrucomicrobiia bacterium | reverse complement strand
ACACCATTCACGTCGGCGACACCGGCGGCGTGTCGAACCAGGATTTCTCCCTCCTCATCAGCGGGTTCGGGTTGGTGCCCGAACCGGACGCGCTTGCCTTGGCACTGGTTGGTGGAACCTTGATGCTTCTGTGGCCAACCCGACGGCGGAAGTAAACTGGCGCTGGACGACATGACCGGGATATGCGAAGTCGTGTGCGCCCGCGATGAAAAGATCAGCCTATGCCATCTCAGCCGTCGCGGCCATGATCGCGGCGCGCGCGATTGATCTGGTCGTCACCTACTATTTCTGCCCCGACCTCTCCCGCGAAGCCAACCCGCTCGTCGCGCGCCACGGCCACGGCTGGGCGACCTTGTTCGTGATGAGCACCATCCTCGTTTCCACAGTGGCCGCATGCACGTTCTACTACTGGCTGGGCGCGCCGGCGCGGCTGCCGCTGCCGCCGCAGGTGCGCTCGGTTTGGGACTTCGCATCGTTCTGCTACTTCAAGGCGCTGCATCCGCGATGGCGCTTTGTTCTCTACATGCTCACCCGGCCACCCAAGGACTGGCGTCACTTTCTTCGAATGATCGGCTTCGCGCTGCCGCCAGCGGTGGTCTTCGTCAGTCTGTTCTGGGCGCCCCTGCGCCCTCTGCGCCGCTTTGCGTTGATCTTGATCGTCGTCTTCATCGCCTCAGAAGGGTTCACCTACCTAAGCCAGACGCCACTCTGG
>JAOACV010000927.1 GCA_026417675.1 Verrucomicrobiia bacterium | reverse complement strand
CCACAGATGGCCGGCATTACCTGGTGGAACCTCGCGGACGGCACCGCCTACGAAAACGAGAACAAGGCGCTCGGCGGTCTGCTCGACGAGAACATGAATCCCAAACCGGCTTACCGCGAACTGGATCGGCTGATCAATCACGAGTGGAAAACGATGGCGACGCTGCGAACCGACACGACAGGCAAGGCAACTTTTCGCGGCTTCCACGGCAGGTATTCGATTCGCGTCACGGCCGGGGGCATACGGCGGGAGTTTCCGTTTGAGATAAAGAGCGGCGGCAGGCAAAATCGCGCCCGACTGACCTTGTGAAGAGCGACATGCAATTTTCGCGCCGCGAGTTTTTGGCGACAAGCATTGGCAGCATGGCGGCAGCCAGCCTCGGGCCGTTGTCCAGCGAACGGCCCGCGGCAAGCAAAACCCACACTGCGCCACTGGCGATGTGGGCGTTGACCGGCGCCTTGAAATCTGACGACGTGTGCCGCCATCTGGACGCGTTTCACGCCGCCGGCTGGGGCGTCGTGCTCTATCCGCGGTCCGGGTTGGAACTGGAGTATCTCGGCGACGAGTGGTTCGAGCGCATACGGTTCATTGTCGAGCAAGCCGCGTCGCGGGCGATGGAGGTATGGCTTTACGACGAGTTCAACTGGCCGAGCGGCCACGCGAAAGGTCTGGTCACGCAGAACCATCCGGAACTCGAAGCGCAACTGCTCTGCGT
>JAOACV010000926.1 GCA_026417675.1 Verrucomicrobiia bacterium | reverse complement strand
GCACAGAACGATCGAGGATTTGTCCGACCAGCTGGCCGGGCAATGGCAAACGATCGATCAGATGACGAAAAAGCTGGCCCGCCTGACGGAGCGTTTCATCGACCTAGAGGCCGACCGGCTCGACCCGCCGTTTGTGGGCATGATGAGCAACGGCGCCAGCGGCGACATCAACAACGTCAACTTCCGTGGCCCGGCCGTGAAGTTCGCGCCTTACGAGAAGATGCGGAAAGTCGCGCACCGCGTGGCTAACGAGGTGATGCGCGTCTATCCGGGCATCCAGCATCGCGATGTCGTGACGCTCGCCGCGCGCCAAACGGAAATCAAACTCGGCGTCCGCAAACCGACGCCCGATGAGGTTACGCGCGCCAAGGGGATCATGGCGAAGGCCCGGAAAGCGCCCGTGATGACGACGCTGGAGGAGATTTACGCGCGCGAGACAGTTCAGTTGGCGGACTACCCAAACGAGGTCAGGCTCATTTTGCAGGCGATGCGCATCGGCGATCTGGCGATCACGGCAATCCCTTGCGAGGTCTTTGTCGAGATCGGTTTGGAGTTGAAACAAAAAAGCCCGATCAAGCCGCAGTTCACCATTGAGCTGGCCAACGGCTACAACGGTTACCTGCCGACGCCCGAACAACACGCCCTCGGTGGCTACGAGACGTGGCGGGCCAAGTCGAGCTATCTGGAAGTCGGCGCCTCGCCCAAGATTGTCGCCACGCTGTTGGAGCT
>JAOACV010000925.1 GCA_026417675.1 Verrucomicrobiia bacterium | reverse complement strand
CCACCCTGGCACGCGCCGTCGGAAGGCAATAGTTCCAAAGTAGTAGCGCCGATTTTCAAAAACCGTCGCGCCTACTAAGGGTTTGGTGGCTCGCGTTCTCCGAACGCGATGCTCCGCCAGCCTTGACAACGGCCAGCGCGTTCGGAGAACGCGCTCCACCTTTGTTACACGGCGTCGGAAGACGCCGTGAACGGAGCAATAGTTCCAAAGTAGTAGCGCCGATTTTCAAAAACCTGTTGCGTCTCCTAAGGGTTTGGTGGATCGCGTTCTCCGAACGCGATGCTCCGGCAGCCTTGACAACGGCCAGCGCGTTCGGAGAGCGCGCTCCACCTTTGGCACCGCACGGTTCCTGGAACAACAACGATCCCGACAATCTGTTGTCGTCCAACCGCAACAACAACACTCCCGACAATCGCAACGACAACAACGGGTTCCGGGTGGTGTTAGTGGGCGGCTCTGCCCGGAAGGCGGAACGTTTCGGCGCGATGCGGGCCGGCTCACGGCTGGCCCGCCGGGGCCAAGAGGACTCCAGCGTAACCGCTGTCCCCGTGGCCGCGTGAGCGGGAAAGGCAAATGAAAATCCGTGTTCCATCTGTATTCCATCCGTGGCTATAGTTGCCCGCATGAAAGAAAAAAGTGTGAAAGATTTCCGTCGCCGCCGCGTGTAGGTGAGGGTGAGTATATGCTGAGAGCATCTGAAAGGACACTAGTGAACCTGCCCCGATTTGATGGACACCTTGT
>JAOACV010000924.1 GCA_026417675.1 Verrucomicrobiia bacterium | reverse complement strand
GACCGCGACACCTTCAAGGCCCGCGTTTTCCCCATCGAACCCCGTTCCAAAAAACGCCTCCGCATCCGCTACAACCAACTGCTCCGCGCCGACAGCGGCCTGCTCGTTTACCTCTATCCCCTGAGCACCGAAAAATTCTCCCCCAAACCCATCCCCGACCTCTCCGTCAAAATCGAACTCCAAACCGCCCTGCCCCTCAAATCCATCTACTCCCCCACCCACGAGGTGGACATCCGCCGACACGAACCCCGCCGCGCTACCGTCAGCTTCCAGGCCCGCGACGCGAAGCCTGACGCCGACTTCGCCCTCTACTTCGCCACCGAAAAAGACGAACTCGGCGCCAACCTCCTCACTTACAAAAACGGCGACGACGAGGGCTTTTTCCTCCTGCTCCTCTCCCCGGGCCTGGACGCCGACCCCAAAAAAATCCTCCCCAAAGACGTCGCCTTCGTGCTCGACACCTCCGGCTCAATGGCCGGCAAAAAAATCGAGCAGGCCAAAAAAGCCCTCCTCTTCTGCATCGAAAACCTCAACCCCCAAGACCGCTTCGAAATCCTCCGCTTCGCCACCGATGTCGAACCGCTCTTCGGTCGGCTCGCCGACGCCTCCCGCGCCAACCGCGACCGCGCCACCGAGTTCGTTCAACATCTGCAGGCCCTCGGCGGCACCGCCATCAATGATGCCCTCCAGCGCGCCCTGGCCCTCCGCCCCGCCGCGCCCCCGGCCAACCCCGCCGACCAACGCCCCTTCCTCAT
>JAOACV010000923.1 GCA_026417675.1 Verrucomicrobiia bacterium | reverse complement strand
CGTCGTGGACCGCGAGAAGGGACAATATCTCGGCCACGTGACCACCGTGCTGCTGGAGGACGGCAAGACGATCATTGCGGTCTATCCGAAAGGCCACGGGCGCGGCGCGATTGTGATGAAACGCTCGACCGACGGCGGACTGACGTGGGGCGATCGGCTGCCGACGCCGAAGAGTTGGGAAACCTCGCGCGAGGTGCCGACGCTCTACCGCGTGGTGGACGCCAACGGAAAGAAGCGGCTCATCATGTTCTCCGGCCTCTATCCGGTCCGCATGGCCGTATCGGAGGACGACGGCGCGACATGGAGCGAACTGAACCCGATCGGCAAGTTCGGCGGCGTGGTGGCGATGGCGAGCTGCATCCCGCTTCGCGACGGCAAGGGCCGCTACATGGCCTTGTTCCACGACGACGGCCGCTTCTTGCGCGGCGGCCCGGACAATGTTCACGGCTCGCCCTACACGAAACACAAAGGCCCGCCGAAGTTCATCGTCTATAAATCGCTTTCCGCCGATGGCGGCCTGACGTGGAGTGATCCGGAGCCGATCGCCACGCATCCCACGGCGCACCTTTGCGAGCCGGGCGCGGTGCGCTCGCCGGACGGCAAGCAGATCGCGGTCTTGTTGCGCGAAAACAGCCGCAAGCACAACAGCTTCGTCATTTTCAGCGACGACGAAGGCAGGACGTGGAGTGAGCCGCGCGAACTGCCCGGCGCGCTCACCGGCGACCGCCACACGGCGAAGTATGCGCCCGACGGCCGCCTGGTG
>JAOACV010000922.1 GCA_026417675.1 Verrucomicrobiia bacterium | reverse complement strand
ACACAGACCATCGCCTTTGTAAGCCCCGATCCAGATCGGATCTCGCAGCAGCCAGCCCACCGCGATGAGACACGCAGAAATCCTGCTTGAACACCGGCTGACTCTGGGCGACATATTGCGCGAAGTAGCAGCGAACGAGATCACATTTTAGCTTCACTCATCACTCTCCATGAACCGACGAACCTTCCTGAAAACGTCCGCCGCAGCCGGCCTGACAATCGCCGGGTTTTCCCTCCACGGCGCGGATCAACCCGGCAAAAAATTCCGCACCGCCCTCATCGGCTGTGGCTGGTGGGGCAACAACATCCTGCGCGAAGCGATGGCGAGCGGCGCCTGCAAGATCGTCGGCCTTTGCGACGTGGACGAACGCGCCCTCGACGCGACTTTCGAGCGCGTGACCAAGGACTCCGGCGACCAGCCGGCCAAACACCGCGACTACCGCGGAATGCTGGAGATGACACAGCCGGAGATTGTCATCGTCGCCACGCCCGACCACTGGCACGCGATCCCAACCATCGCCGCGATGAACGTCGGCGCGCATGTCTATGTCGAGAAACCCATCAGCCACACCATCAACGAAGGCAAGGCGATGGTGAAAGTCCAGCACGAGACCGGTCGGGTTGTCCAGGTCGGCACCCACCGGCGCATCTCGCCGCACAACGTGTCGGGACGCGAATTCATCCGTTCCGGCAAAGCCGGCAAGATCGGCATGGTGCGTTGCTTCGTGAACTACGGCGGCGGTCCGGAGAAACCGCAGCCGAACAGCGA
>JAOACV010000921.1 GCA_026417675.1 Verrucomicrobiia bacterium | reverse complement strand
TGTGTATAAGAGACAGGGCGAATCCTGGTCCGAAACGACCAGCCATCCCTGCGCGGTCGGATACAACCGCAGTTGGAAGGCTGTCGCCCGCACAACCACGGCGTGGCGCTCCTCCATGTGCGCGGCCGCCAGCGACTCGAACGCCCATCGCGCGCTTTCGCCTAGCGACACCGCGTCCACAAACACCGCGTCCACCAGCCGTAGCCACGTGGAGAACAGGGCGTCAAATTTCTCGCGCGTGGGTTCCGGCGGAGGCGCCACAGGGATGATGCTCGTTTGCTCGCCAAGCACTTCCGTCAGAAGCTGCTGGGAGTCCGCCGCGCTACTCAACAGAAGCAGTGTTTGCACGCTGGGCTTGTCCTCGATGGGGTGGACGATTTGGGTTTGTGCCCCCGTCATGATACTTCCGCAACACCACCGCCGTGTTGCGCCCGCCAAAGCTGAAGGAATTGCTCGCGACGATTTCCAACTGGCGGCGCCGCGCGACGTTGGGCACGTAGTCGAGATCGCACTCCGGGTCTTCGTATTCGTAGTTGATCGTCGGCGGCAACACGTTGTCTCGAAGGGCCAGACAGCACGCGGCCACCTCGCTGGATCCGCACGCGCCCTGCATGTGCCCCACGCAAGACTTGATGGAACTGACCGGAAGCCGATACGCATGCTGGCCGAAGACCTTCTTGACCCTGTCTCTTATACACATCTGAT
>JAOACV010000091.1 GCA_026417675.1 Verrucomicrobiia bacterium | reverse complement strand
GCCAGGGGCACGTGGTGGATTTCAAGAACACTGTGGTCATCATGACCAGCAACATCGGCAGTCAGCACATTCTTGATGCGAAGCTCACCAGCGAGCAAGACTACGAGCGGATGAAGGAGGACGTGCTGGCCGAGATGCGCCGGCATTTCCGGCCGGAGTTCCTCAACCGCGTGGACGAGACGTTGGTGTTCCACGCGCTGACACGGGAGGATCTGGTCAAGATCGTGGACATCCAACTGGCGCGGTTCCTGGCGCGACTTGCGGACCGGCGGATTACGCTCGAAGTTACGCCCAAGGCCAGGCAGCATCTGGCCGAAGTCGGTTACGACCCGGTCTATGGCGCGCGTCCGCTGAAAAGAACGATTCAACGCGAGCTGGAGACGCCGTTGTCCAAAAAACTGCTGGCTGGAGAAGTGTCCGACGGCGCGCATGTCCGCGTGGACTACAAGGACGGCGAGCTGGTGTGGACCTGCCAGAGGCCGGGCGAAGACGGTTCGACGGGCGCGCGTCGAAGCGCGGCCAAATGAGTTGGATTTGTGAACAAAGCATATCGAGGTAAGGAGACCATGAACAAGACTTGGAAACTGATCGTGAGCGCGGCGTTGGGCGCAGCCCTCGCCGTGGTGGTGTTGAGCGTCACTCAGACGGGCGCACAGGCCGACAACGCGACCCCTGCCAGTCCGCCGCCGCAGGCGCTGGCCACAGCGCAGGCGCTGGGCGACGCGTTTGCGTGGGTGGCCGAGCGGACCAAACCGGCCGTGGTGAGCATCGTTTCCACCAAGTTCATTTCCATGCCGCGTTTCTACCACTGGTTTTTCGAGCCATGGCCCTTGCCGGAAGACGAGGACGAGGGGGCGCCTGTTCCGCCGCGCCGCGGCCGGGGCGGGATGCAGCGGTTTCGCCAGGAAGGCGTCGGCTCCGGCGTCCTCATCAGCGCCGACGGTTACATCCTGACCGCGCATCACGTCGTCAAGAGCACCGATGAACTGAAGGTGTTCATGGCCGACAAACGCGAGTTCACCGCGAAGGTCGTCGGCACCGATCCGAAGACCGACCTCGCGGTCATCAAAATTGCCGGCAAGAACCTGCCGTTCGTGCCGCTGGGCGATTCCGATGCGGTGCGGGTGGGCGACTGGGTGATCGCCGTGGGCAGTCCCTACGGTTTGCCGCAGACCGTCACCGCCGGCATCGTTTCGGCCAAGGGGCGCGGCAAACTTGGCATCGTGGACTACGAAGACTTCATCCAAACCGACACCGCCATCAACCGCGGCAACTCGGGCGGGCCGCTGCTCAACCTCAAGGGCGAGATCGTGGGCGTCATCACCGCCATTTACAGCACCAGCGGCGGCAACACCGGGGTGGGCTTCGCGGTGCCTTCGAAGTTGATCAAACAAGTCCTGCCCAGCCTGCAAGCCGGCAAGAAGGTCGTCCGCGGCCAGCTTGGCGTGTTCATTCAGGACCTCAACGAGGAACTGGCGCAACAGTTCGGCCTTAAGCAGACCAAGGGCGTCGTCGTCGCGCAAGTCAACGCGGGGTCTGCCGCTGAGAAAGCTGGGATCCAACCGGGCGACGTCATCACGAAGTATAACGGCCAGCCCGTTGAGGACGTGGTGGACTTGCGCAACCGCGTCGCGGCCACGCCGCCCGGCGCGAAGACGCCGCTCGTCGTGATCCGCAAAGGCAAGGAGATGACGCTGACCGTTGCGGTCGGCGAGGCGAGCGACGCGGAAGGGGCCGTCGGCGCTCGAGACGAGGAAGAAACCAGCGTCGAGAAACTCGGCCTGACGGTCTCCGAGCTGAGCGCTGACGCGGCGCGCCGTTACGGTTACAAGGACGAGAAAGGTGTGATCGTCACCCATGTCGAACCCGACAGCGTCGCCGCCGCGCGCGGCATCAGCAAAGGCGACTTGATTTTGGAGGTCAACCGCCAGCCGGTCACATCCGTCGGCGAATTTGAAAAGGCGGTCAAGTCCTCGCGCGAGTCGGTGCTGCTGCTGGTGAAGACGAAGGAAGGCAGCCGCTTCGTCGTGCTGCGCAAGAAATGAGCGCGCCCGGCGAAAAGTGGCGCCGACCGCCGGCTCGTCCACGTGAGCCATGATCCCTTTGCGCGACAGCATCCCGTCACGACGGTTCCCCGTCGTGACCGTCGCGCTGATCGTGGTCAACGCCCTGGCATTCTTCCACGAGCTGGGGCTGGGCGAACGCCGCCTGGCAAATTATCTGATGGCCCACGGCGTGGTGCCGGTTCTTTACACCGACAGCGAACTGCGCCACGCCGTGCTGGATGTGGCGGGTTGGCGTGGGTTGATTCAACCCCTTTTCAGCTCGATGTTCCTCCACGGCGGCTGGGCGCACATCATCGGCAATCTGTGGATTCTCTGGATCTTCGGCGATAACGTCGAAGACCGCCTCGGCCGGTTCCGTTACCTGCTGTTTTACCTCGCCAGCGGCGTGGTGGCCGCGCTGTTGCACATCGTGACCAACTGGCATTCCGAGCTGCCCACCATCGGCGCCAGCGGGGCCATTGCCGGGGTCATGGGCGCTTATTTCCTGCTGTTCCCCCATGCCCGCGTGCAGACGCTGGTGATCCTCGGCTTCTTGGTGGACATTGTCACTGTGCCGGCCGTGATTTTCCTCGGTTTGTGGTTCCTCCTGCAAGTGTTCAGCGGCACGCTCGGCCTTTTCGCCGGCACCGGCGCGGGCGGGATCGCCTGGTGGGCGCACATCGGCGGCTTTGCCTTCGGCGCGTTGATGATCAAACTGCTCGCGCGCCGTCCGCCGCGGCGTTTTGAGGATTGGAACTGGTGAGGTGAAATGCGGCCTCAGCCGCCGACCGCGTCTACAGTCGCTATCCCTTCGCCGGATCCGCGATGCCGTAGGTCAGCGAAACATTGCCGGGCCAGTCGTTGCAACCCAGCCACATGCGTGTGAACGGACGCTGTGCTTTGAAACCGTGGCGGGCGACCATTGGGCGCGCCGGATGGTTCACCGGCACGTCCACGAACACCCGCCGGCCTGCCAGTTTTTCCAGACACACGCGCAACAGCAACTCGGCGGTTTCCGCGCAACGCGCCACCCACGGGCCGATGAAGTAGGCGTTCGCGCCGGGACGGGCGAAGAGATACCCCTCGGGCTTTTGGCTTTTGGATTCGGGATTCGGGATTGCTGCGGCCGTCGCCATCCAACACAGATCGGGGCAATCGCCGGCCAAACGCCGCAAGACCGGTTCGCGCGTCACGCCGAAAGCCTCGCGGTCCATGTCGAGGATGGCGTCCACCCGAAGATTCGTGATTCGTGGCTCGTGACTGGTGGCGGCGGTGTCGGATTTCGGATTACGGGTTACAAGTCACCAATTGCGAGTTCCTAAATCCGCTGCGGTTCGTTCTCCGTGCCGCAGCGCGGGCAGCGGGCGAGTTCCAGATCGTGCGCGTCCAGATAGGCGTGGGCACAGCGGGCGCAACGGAAAATGCGCGTCGGTGTCGGCTCCACGCGCATCGCCCAGCGGCGAATCGCGTTATAGACGCCGGCGGCGACGATGACGGCAAGAACCGCGAGCAGGTAAAGCACAACCGCCGTGTCGAATCGAATCGGGATCATGGCTCCGTCCGAAGCTGAGGCGACGGCGGCATCATGGTCGGCGGCGGGACCGGGCCGGTGGGCGCGACCGGGGTGAGTCGCGGCGGGTTGGCACGCAACACGCCGGTGGCGGTTGGCGCGGCGCGCTGATCGGCACCCCAAACGATCCGCACCTCGCCCCAGTCGAGCTTGTCGGCAGAACCCTTGACCTCCGCAAACCGCCAGCGGCTGACCTCCTGAATGGCGCGACGGTCCGCCGCCGCGGAACCGCAGCTTTCCATCACCAGCGCGTAACGCACCGCGCCGCCGCCGTCCACCGCCACGCGCAACACCGTGGCCTGCTGCGGCGTGCCGTCCTCCGCGCGCAACGCCGCGCCCGCGCCGGCCGGAGCGCGTGCGGCCAGCGGCCCGCTGAGGAGCACTCGCGTCGCGGGCGGCCCAATAGGCGGCTCGGCCACGTCGGACGTCGGCGGCGCGAGTTTGGCAACGATGGTTTCCCTGGGAACCGGCAGACTGCCGGCGCGCGGTCCCAAATCCGTCTGCCGCGGCGGAGGCAACGGCCGCGCCGGCTGGTCCATTGACGGTGGCTGGTAGGGAAATTCCCCCGACGGCATAAGCGCGGCGGCCGAGAAGCCGTGCTGCGATCCGAGTGCCGCGAGACTTGGATCGCGCAGCGCGGCCAGACCCAAGACCGTCTCGTCGGCGGTGCCGACGTATTGCACGGTGGTTTGCGACGGCGGCGTCATCGGCGTGACGAAACTGCGCACGGAGAAGACCATCCCCGCGGCGATATGCAGACCCAGCGACGCCAGCAGCACCCACACTAACGGCCGCTGTTCGGCCAGGAAACGCTGCACCATGACACGCGCGACATTCATGGGCGTTGAGCCGTCGGCGCGGACGGCTTGATCGGCGGAGTGGCCGGCTGGTTCAGCAACGGTCGCGTGGCCAGCAGCACATGCTGAATGCCGGCGGCCTTGATGAGGTCGAGGATTTGCACGAGGCGCTCGTAGCTCACGCGCTGGTCGGCCTTCAGAACGAGGCGGATGCCTGGGAACCGCTGCGCGCTTTTCTCAAGCCCCTCCTTCAACTTCGCCAGGTCCGTGCGCTCGTCGTTGAAGAAGATCAGATCGTCGCGCGTGACCGTGACCATCAACGCGCCCTGGGCCGGCGCGCCGACATGGAGCGTGGTCAGCGGCAGGCTCAGCATGTCCACGTTGACGCCGGGCTGGAGCACGAAGGCGGAGCCGAGCAGGAAGAACATCAGCACCAGCAGGGCGACGTTGACCAGCGGAACCGCGTCAATGCGCCCCTTCACGATCTCCAGATGACGCTTGAACTTCATGCGCCAAATCTCACTGCCGCGTCGGATTGTTGTTGCCGGGCTTCTCGGACGAGGTCAGGAAGCTGAGGATTTCCGTTGCCGCGCGCTCCATGTCCAACACCAGCGTGTCCACGCGGCTAACCAGGTAGTTGTAGGCAACGTAAGCGGGAATCGCGACTGCCAGACCGCCCGCGCTGTTCAGCAGCGCCATCCACACGCCGTCGGCCATGTCCGCCACGTGAACGAAGCTGCCTTTCTCAACGATGACGCGGAAGCAAGAGATCAGCCCGACCACCGTGCCCAGCAATCCGATCAGCGGCGCGACGTGAGCCACCGTCGCCAGCCCGACAAGATTTTTCTCCAGCCGCGGCACCTCGTGGAGGCCGACGTCCTCAATGGCGTCTTGGATTTCCTCGCGCGAGCGGTCGTATTGGGTGATGGCGGCCTTGACGACCTTGGCGACCGGACCGGGCGTTTCGTCGCAAATCGAAAGCGCCTCCACCAGCGCGTTGCGGCGCAGGGCGTTCTTGATGCCCTCGATGAACTCGTGTGTGTTGATCGTGAGGCGGTGGTAGAGCAGCAACCGCTCAATAAAGATCGCCACGCCGACCACGCTGCAAAGCGCGATCAGCCACATCAAAACGCCACCTTTCGCAAACAGGGTAATCATCAGACGGCGCGTGCCCTTATAGTCCAAACCCTGTGGCCCGGTCAACGCAGCATTCCGGGTTTTTCCGACCCTATCCGGCCCCCGCTTGACTGGCCGCAAAGCTCGCCTAGCATTGAAGGGAACGACGACTCGGCGGTGAAAACGGAAATCTTCAAAGTCGGCGGCATGAATTGCGCCAGTTGCGCGGCCAAGGTGGAGAAAGCCCTGCGCGACGTCGCCGGCGTCGCCGAGGTCAGCGTCAACGCGGCCACCGGCAGGGCGCTCTGCACGTTCGACCCCCGCCAGACTTCCGCCGACAGGCTGGCCGCCGCGGTGAAGGCGGCCGGCTACTCGATGGAGAAGCCCCAGCACGCCCCGTCCGGCGCCGCGCCGTGGTGGCGCTCGCCGTGGTGGCCCGTGGCCGTGGTGGCCGCGCTGATCGGCGCAGGCTGGGGATTGCGCTCCGATCCCTTGCTCGTCGGCGCAACCGCGCTCGCGGCTTATCCAATCATTTGGGGCGCGCTGAAGCGGCTCGCGCGCCGCGAGATCAGCGCGGAAGTGTTGGTGGCCACTGGCGTGATCGCGTCGGCCTCCATTGGCGAGTTCCTCGCGGCGGCCGAGGTCGCGCTCATCATGCGCCTGGGCGACCTGTTGGAAAATTACACCATCGAACGTTGCCGGCGCTCCATCGGCAGCCTACTGGAGCACATGCCGCTCACTGCGCGCGTGCGGCGCGGGCAACAAGAACAGGAAGTGCCGGTTGAGGAAGTCGCGGCCGGTGACCTCTGCATTGTGCGGCCCGGCGAAAACATCCCCGTGGACGGCGTCGTTGAGAGCGGCCGGAGCGCGGTCAACCAAGCGGCCATCACCGGCGAGTCGGCATTCGTGGACAAGGCCGCCGGCGACGAGGTGTTCAGCGGCACGCTCAACGTCTCCGGCGCGCTCATCGTCCGCGCGACGCGCGCGGCGGCGGAGTCCACGCTCGCGCGCATCGCCGCGTTGGTGGAGGCCGCTCAGCAGCGCGCGGCGCCGATTCAGCGCACGCTCGACCGTTGGGCGGGCTGGATGGTGCCGCTGATGATCGCGCTGGCGCTGCTGACGCTCGCGTTCACCCACGACATCGTGCGCGCCATCACGGTGCTCATCGTGGCCTGCCCGTGCGCGCTGGTGCTGGCGACGCCGACCGCGATGGTCGCGGCGATTGCCCGCGCGGCGCGCGAGGGCGTTTTGATCAAGGGCGGCCAATACCTCGAAGCCGCCGCCCGCCTCAAGGCAGTCGTCTTTGACAAGACCGGCACGCTCACGCGCGGCGAGCCTTCGGTGACCGATGTGAAACGATTCTGCCCCGAACACAACGAGTCCGAACTGATCGCGCTGGCCGCCGTGGCGGAAAAGATGAGCGAACATCCGGTCGGTCGCGCGGTCGTGCAACACGCCGACTCGATGCGCTTGCCGGTGCCCGATCCTGCCGCGTTTCAGGCGCATCACGGCGAGGGCGTGTCGGCGGAGGTCAACGGCCAGCGGGTCCTCGTCGGCAAACGCTCGTTGCTGGAGAAGCACGATGTGGCGCTGGCGCAGGAGCATCGCGCGCATCTGGAGGCGCACAATGAGCACGGCCACACAACGCTGATGGTCGCGCACGACGGCAGGGTCTGCGGGGCCATCTGTGTCAGCGACGAGCCGCGCGCGCGAGCCGAGGACGCCGTGGCGGAACTGCGCCGGCTCGCCATCGAGAAGATCGTCATGCTCACCGGCGATCAACCGCGCGTCGCCCGCTCGATCGCGACGCGGGTGGGCATCGAGCACGTCGAAGCCAACGTCATGCCGGAGCACAAGGCCGCGCGCATCGAGTCGCTGCGCCAAGCCCACGGCGCTGTGGCGATGGTCGGCGACGGCGTCAATGACGCGCCTGCGCTGGCGACGGCCGACCTGGGCGTGGCGATGGGCGTCAGCGGCACCGACGCGGCGCATGACGCGGCGGACATCGCGCTGATCGCCGACGACCTGAGCAAGGTGGCGTTTGCGGTCGGCCTGAGCCGGCACACGTTGCGCATCATCCGGCAAGGGCTGGCGTTCTCGCTGTTGTTCAACGTCGCCATGATCAGCACGGCGATGCACGGCGTCGTCAGTTTGATCGGCGGCGCGATGGCCCACCAAGTCAGCAGTCTCGTGGTGATCCTCAACGCCATGCGGCTGTTGCGCTACGGCAAACCGCGTCGGCACTGAGTCAGCG
>JAOACV010000920.1 GCA_026417675.1 Verrucomicrobiia bacterium | reverse complement strand
TCCGCATCCTGTGCGCTCCCGACAATCCCGTGCCGTTGATCGAGCCAGCGCTCGCCCGCGCGTTGCTGGATTCCGCCAGGTTCTACCATGAACGCCAGCAATGGCACGCGCGGTTGTTCCTGTTGATGCCGGATCACTTGCACGCGCTGCTGGTCTTCCCGATGGAGGCGCGCATGGGCGAGGTGATTCGCAACTGGAAACGTTTTCACGCCAGGCGGCATGACGTGCGCTGGCAGGAGAACTTCTTCGATCACCGTTTGCGCAGCGAGGATGAACAAACCGAGAGGTATCACTACATCCTGAACAATCCGGTCGCGAAGGGTCTCTGCCAGCGGCCTGAGCAGTGGCCGTGGGTGATCAGAGATGCGGACTTGTTGCGGGAGGAATGAAAGCGCGGGGAGAGCGCGCGTGTCTTGCGACGCCGACTTGAATGCGGGTGGATCGCGTTCTCCGAACGCGATGCTGGTTCGCGGAGCGGGGATGGTGCGTGCGGGTTAAACAGCGGGGTTGATGGCGCTGGGGAAGCGCGTTCGGAGAACGCGCTCCACCCCCTCAAAAAAATTCAAAAAAATCAAATTTTGTCGTTGACAGAAATGGACATCTCCCTACAATGCGCGCCGCCGAGGTTAGTTGTATGAGAGCAATGCCGTTGTGCCAAGGAACAGCTTGAGTTGTTAGACCTATTCCAAGGAGACGGCTCTATACTTTTTAACTTAATGTCGCACGCCGGTCATTACCGTCTGGGCGTCGTGGACGTTGCGCGCGGATTCAAGAG
>JAOACV010000919.1 GCA_026417675.1 Verrucomicrobiia bacterium | reverse complement strand
AAGAAGATCCGCCTGCAAGGCGGCTGGGCCAAGACCGAGCGTGACCGCGGCAAATACGACTGGCGCTGGCTGGACCGCATCATTGGGGATGCCCGGAGCCGCGGCTTGGAGATCTTGTTGCAGACGAACTACGGCAATCCGATCTATCCCGGCGGCGGCAGCCGACACCTGGCGGGCGGTTTCCCTACGTCGGAAGAGGCGCTGGCAGCGTGGGACAAATGGGTCGAGGCGATGGCAACACGCTACAAGGGCAAGGTGCGCGACTGGGAGATGTGGAACGAACCGAACCTGAACAAAGCCCACACCGCAGAAATAACCGCGGACTTCAACATTCGCACCGCTGAGATTATCAAAAGAGTGATTCCCGACGCGCGCATCGCTGGCGGCGTGCTTTTCAGCCCCGATGTCAAGTATGCAGAACGCTGGCTCAAGCGCGTCACGGAGCGAAAGAAAGAATCGCTGTTCACCTGGTTCATTTACCACGGCTACACGCGCAACCCCGACGAGGGGCATTACGAGAACGTTGAGAAACTCAAGGCGCTCTTTCAACAGCGCGCCCCCCACATCAGACTCTGGCAGGGCGAGGCCGGCGCACAATCCGAGTTCTGCCGGGAGGGGGCCTTGAGTAAATATCCGTGGACGGAACTGACGCAGGCCAAGTGGAACACCCGCCGCATGCTGGGCGATCTCGGCCACGACGTGGAGTCGCTCGTGTTCCCCATCGCCGACCTCGACTACAACCGTTGGGACGACGAACGGCCCGGCCACATGGACCGATAC
>JAOACV010000918.1 GCA_026417675.1 Verrucomicrobiia bacterium | reverse complement strand
CGTGAGCAGGAAGTAGTGCGCCCAAAGCAGCCACACCGTGCCCCGCCGGACCATCTTGCCCCAGGGCACGTCGCCGTGGCCCGCGGCGGTCTTCTCGGCGCCCTCCAGCAGCGCCAGCTCGGCGGCGTTCACCGCCGGGTGGTCCTTCGGATTGTCGCGGTACCAGCGGTAGAAGAAGAACGCCCAGATCAGGCCAATGAAGCCGAAGACGTGGAAGACGTCGCGCCAGCCCATGAAGCGGAACAGCAGGGCGAACAGCGGCGGCGTAAAGGCGCCGCCCCAGCGGGCGAAGGACCACATGATGCCCTGCGCGCGCACGCGCTCATGCTGCGGCAGCCACGTGGTGAAGGCTTTCGTCAGGTTGGGAAAGCAGCCTGCCTCGCCCGCCCCGAACAGGAAGCGGACAATCCACATCGAGACGAAATTCCACGCCCAGCCGGTGGCGGCGGTGAAAAACGACCACCACAGCACGATGCGCATCAGCACGCGGCGCGGACCCATCCAGTCGCCCATCCAGCCGCCGGGGATCTCGAACAGCGCATAGGCGAGCGCGAAGGCCGAAAAGATATAGCCCATCTGCTGCTTGCTGAAGCCGAGATCCTTCGAGATCAGCGGCGCCGCCTGCGAGATGGCGACCCGGTCGATGTAGGCAAGGATGGCGAGCGTGACGGCGAAAACCACCACCCAGTGGCGGGCGCGCGTCGGGGCTTGCGGCGCGGTCATGAGCCACTATCCCATCACACGGCCGGCGCGTCCTGCAACGGCTCTCCCGGGCGCAGTTCGGAGT
>JAOACV010000917.1 GCA_026417675.1 Verrucomicrobiia bacterium | reverse complement strand
GCCCTGCACCATCTGCAAGGCGAGGTGCCAGGGCTGCAGCTCGTGGTCTTTGGGCAGCTGCGGCCCAAGGATCCGCCCGATCTGGGCTTTCCCATCCACTACACCGGGCACCTGCACGATGATTTGAGCCTGCGGGTGCTGTACAGCGCGGCGGATGCCTTCGTGCTGCCGTCGCGGATGGACAATCTGCCCAACACGGGCGTGGAGGCGCTGGCCTGCGGCACGCCGGTGGTGGCCTTCGACACGTGCGGCCTGCCGGACATCGTCATCCACCAGCAAACCGGGTATCTGGCCAAGGCGTTCGAGCCCGAGGATTTGGCCGCCGGCATCCGCTGGGTGCTGGCGGACGAGGCGCGGCGCCGGGAATTGTCGCGGCGGGCGCGGCAGGTGGCCGTCGAGCGGTTTTCATATCCGGTCGTGGCGGCGCAGTATCTGGCGGCCTACCGCGATGTTTTGGACAATCAGGGAATGTGAATGAAACGTGCGTTAATTACAGGCATCACCGGCCAGGACGGCTCCTATCTGGCCGAGTTTCTGTTGGAGCAAGGCTATGAAGTCCACGGCATCAAGCGCCGAGCCTCCAGCTTCAACACCCAGCGCATCGACCATATCTATCAGGACCCGCACACGGAGCACCCGCGGCTGATCCTGCACTATGGCGACCTGACCGATGGCCAGAACATCACCAACCTGGTTCTCGATGTCGAACCCGACGAAATCTACAACCTCGGCGCCCAGTCCCACGTCCGCGTCTCATTCGATGCGCCCGCCTACACCCTCCAGACCGTCGGCGCG
>JAOACV010000916.1 GCA_026417675.1 Verrucomicrobiia bacterium | reverse complement strand
CATTCCAATTGTTCATCCGTGAGCATCAGCATGCTGTTATCAGACAGCACCCAATCCCTTATGTTCATCCGGTTTTGGGATCGCTTCTAGACAAACGCTGGACGCAGGATCAACGCGGGGCAACTGACAACTGCAAAATAAAGCGTGCCGGAGCGCGAATGGTTGCGCGTTACTTCGCTTCGCCGATCAACTGCCTCAGCACGAACGGCAGAATGCCGCCATGGCAGTAGTAGTCCACCTCAATCGGCGTGTCTATGCGTAACGTCACAGGGATGCGTTCGGTAGCACCGGTGGCGCGTTTGATTTCCAGCGTCAGGTCTTGGCGCGGTTTGAGCGCCTCGCTGAGGCCGAGGACGGAGAAGATCTCGGTGCCGTCCAGTTGCAGCGTTTGGGCGCTCGTGCCTTCCTTGAACTGGAGCGGCAGGACGCCCATGCCGACGAGGTTGCTGCGGTGGATACGCTCGAAGCTGGTGGCGATGACGGCGCGCACGCCGAGGAGGTTGGTGCCTT
The DNA here is from genome assembly GCA_026417675.1 of Verrucomicrobiia bacterium. Classification (GTDB taxonomy): domain Bacteria; phylum Verrucomicrobiota; class Verrucomicrobiia; order CAIQCK01; family CAIQCK01; genus JAOACV01. Next base: position 286 of record JAOACV010000916.1, on the reverse strand, counting down.
TGGCGGCCCAGTCGCGCGAGCTGCCAGTGCCGTATTCCGCGCCCGCGACGATGACGAGCGGGACGCCTTCCGCTTGATACTTCATCGCGGCGTCGTAGATCGGCATCTGTTCGCCGTCGGGCTGGTGTTTGGTCACCCCGCCCTCGACGCCGGGGACCATGAGGTTTTTGATGCGGACGTTGGCGAAGGTGCCGCGGATCATGACGCGGTCGTTGCCGCGGCGGCTGCCGTAGCTGTTGAAGTCCTCCGGGGCGACGCCGTTGGCGATGAGGAACTGACCGGCGGG
>JAOACV010000915.1 GCA_026417675.1 Verrucomicrobiia bacterium | reverse complement strand
GTAGTAGTAATCGTAGAGGCCGACGGTGGGGACCTTCTTACACCAGCCACGGATGAGCGCCTGGTCGCCCTCGCGGATGGCGCGGTCGGTCCAGTTCGCGCGGCCGGCGGTGAGATAGGGGATGCATCGCGGCGTGACCTCAAACGTCGGCGGCGGCTCGGTGACGTGGTAGGCGAGGCAGCCGAGGGATTTGTCGGGATGCGTCTTCGCCATCTCGGCGGCGACGCGGTTGACGAACGTGTAGAACCGGTTCGAGTAGTTCGGCAT
>JAOACV010000914.1 GCA_026417675.1 Verrucomicrobiia bacterium | reverse complement strand
AGATGTGTATAAGAGACAGGCCTTGCACGCGGCGCACCCGCAGAAGCCGGATGCGGCGGTGTCGTTGATGCCGAGCGAGAAACTGTTGGCGTCGGGGTTCTTCTCGAAATACTCGCGGGCGGCCTGCGCGGCATAGCGGGCGACTTCGGGGTTGGCGAAGCACGGCTGCCAGTGATGGTCATTGTCGTCGCGCGGCCGTTTCCGCTGGCCGTTGATCTCCGGAAACCACTCCGGGTGTTGGTCGTAGAGCTTCGACGGCTTGAAGATGTTGAGCAGGTTGTGATGGAAGCTGTAACGGCCGCGGCAGAGGTTGTGGCGCTCCCATTCGCCGCGATCGAATTTCGCCGCCGAGCTCCACAGCCGCGAACGGAACGACGGCTCCTCACGGTCGGAGATTTTACCCACGCCAAAGGTTGCGCGCTGCGGCACGACCTCGCCCAGTTCGGTTGGGAAATACCAGCGCACGCCGCCGTATTTCTGCAGGAAGCGATAGACGGCAAAC
>JAOACV010000913.1 GCA_026417675.1 Verrucomicrobiia bacterium | reverse complement strand
AATGGGGTCTTCTGCACTACATGGTGCTGACGGCCTTCTGGCCGTGGCCGATGCCGTCCTGCCAACAGGTTACGAATTCAATCGCCCGAGAAATCCCCAAGCTTCTTCCTAACCTGACGAACTTCGGCTAGACTGCCGGGCCATGAAGACCATCCCCGTCTGCCTCCGCTGCGGTGTGGCGGCAGAGCCGAGGAACAATCATTGATAGCGGAACATCACTATGACAACAGGACCTTCCATGACCCGACGGACGTTTATTGAACGGAGCGCGGCAGCGGCGGCGGTGCCGCTGCTGGCCGGCGCGGCCGGCGCGCCTGCGCAGGAGGCTCCCAAACCCGCGGACCGCAAGCTGCGCATCGGCATCGTGGGAGTTGGCAGCCGGGGCAGTTGGATTGCCGGGCTGTTCAAACAACATCCCGGCTACGAGATCGCAACGGTGGCGGATTACTTCGAGGAGACCGCCAACGCGGTCGGCGACAAGCTCGGCGTGCCGGCGGGCAAGCGGTTCAGCGGCCTTTCGGGCTACAAACGCGCGCTCGACAGCGGCGTGGAGGCGCTGGTGCTCGAAGGCATCCCGTATTTCTACCCGGAGCAGGCGGCGGCGGCGATTGAGGCGGGCTGTCATGTGTATGTGGCCAAGCCGTTCGCGGTGGACGTGCCGGCGGTGTTCAAGATGCAGGCGCTGGCGAAGAAGGCGACGGCGAAAAAGCTGTGCTTCTTGGTGGACTACCAGTTGCCCGCCGACCCCGCGAACCAGGAGGTGAAACGCCGCATCGGCGAAGGCGCGTTGGGGGGCCTGGCGCACATCTACTCCGG
>JAOACV010000912.1 GCA_026417675.1 Verrucomicrobiia bacterium | reverse complement strand
GGCAACCGCGGCCAACAACGCGGGCACGGCGGACGGCTCGACCCGTTTCCACCGTGCCGACCGAGCCAGCCGCGCGACGGCCTCCGAGGTCGCGCCATCCACGCGCGGCGGCGGTTCGCCGCAGCAAAGGACCGTGCCACCGCGGCGCGCGAAGGTCTCGACCAGCCGCAGCGTCGGGCCGTCGAGGTTCTCCGTGCCTGGCGGCAACACCAGCGTGTGGTATTGACGCTGGCCGACGACGAGGCCGTCGGCGGCGTTGGAGCCGTGGCGCGCGATGATGTCCTCGTCGCCGAGGTCATACTCGACTTGCGCGGCTTCCAACGTCATCAGAAAGCCGAAGAAGGCGTCGCCGAGTTCTTTCAGTTTGGTTTTGTTTCCCTGATACATCCAGGCGGTGGTCGTTGGTTCGAGGACGAGGATGCGATTGATCTGTTGTCCTTGGGAGAGCGCGCAGGACAGCCGCGCAAGATAGCTGGCGTTGACGTGATAGGCTTCCCACCATGGTTCGTGATAGCTGAACGATTGCGGGTGATCGCGTTTGCGGGCGCCGCGCAGCGTGACGTAGGAGAGATGTTCGTCGAAGAGGTTCACGCCGAGCACGGCGAGCCAGTCGGCAATGCGTTTCATGTCCTCGAAGCGGAGGTCCCAGCCGCCGGCGCCGTAGATTTCGCAAAGGGTGCGCTGGCGTCCGAGTTGGTTGGCAACGCTGGCGAGTTCGCGCACCATGCGAACGTTGCCGAACTGGGCGTTGCAATCCTCGCGGTATTGGTTCATCAAGCAGTCAATGCCGGGGATTTGCTGCCAAGCGGCCATCGCCATG
>JAOACV010000911.1:554-831 GCA_026417675.1 Verrucomicrobiia bacterium | reverse complement strand
CCTGCCTCGCAGCGGCGGACCGTCGCGAAGCCGCGCGGGATGCCGCGGCATGGCGGGACCGCCGCCATCTTCGGGCAACCCGCAAATAGCCTGGCTCCGCTCTTCCCCCCGCGCCGCCCGGCCCCCTGCCGCGGACTGCACCGGCGGCCCTTTCATGCGCCCGTCGGAACGACCCTGGCGCCCTTTCGCGGTGCGCGTCCCGGAAGAGGCGCACCAGCGGCTCAGAAGTTCACAATGGCAGCGAAGTCTTCCGCTTTGAGCGACGCCCCGCCCACCA
>JAOACV010000911.1:284-544 GCA_026417675.1 Verrucomicrobiia bacterium | reverse complement strand
GCTTCACGCTGCCGCCATAGAGAATCCGCAGCCCCGCAGCGGCTTCCTTCCCGTATTTCGCCTCGGCCAGCCCGCGCAGGAATCGGTGCGCATCTTCGGCCGTCTCCGGTGTCGCCACCTTGCCGGTGCCGATGGCCCAAACCGGCTCGTAGGCAATTACGATGCGGGCAAACTCTTCGGCGCTGAGGCCGGCAATGCCGCCCTCAAACTGCCTCTGCAACACCTCGTTCGTCCGCCCGGCCTCGCGCTCTTCCAGCAGC
>JAOACV010000911.1:0-274 GCA_026417675.1 Verrucomicrobiia bacterium | reverse complement strand
TCCAGCGCGGCGCGCGTGCGCTTCAGCACCGTCTCATCGGTCTCGCCGAAATACTGCCGGCGCTCGCTGTGGCCGATGATCACATACTGGCAGCCGGCGGCTTTCAGCATCGCCGGCGTCACTTCGCCGGTGAAGGCGCCTTCCTTGTTCTGCCAGTAGCAGTTCTGGGCGCCGATGCCGACGCGGCTGCCCGCAGCCGCCTCCACCGCGGCGGGGATGTCCACGAAGGGCGGGCAGATGGCGATGTCGGCATGCGTGGATTTCTCCACCAGCG
>JAOACV010000910.1 GCA_026417675.1 Verrucomicrobiia bacterium | reverse complement strand
GGTGTGGCGGCGGACCCAGCCTTCGGGATCGTCGTTGTTGTAGTGGTAAATTTTGCCGATGGAGACCGTTGTGTAGCCGTGGCGGCGAAACAATTGCGGCAGCGTGACTGTGCCGGCAGGCGCGTTACCCGTGAGCGATTTGGCTTTGTTGCGCAGTGTCTCCGGCCGCCAGCCCGACAGCAGGCTGGAACGGGACGGCATGCAGAGCGCCGTCTGACAATACGCCCGGCGAAACAGCATCCCGCTCGCGGCGAGCCGATCCATGTTCGGCGACTTGACGGCGGCGTGACCATAGCAGCCCAACAGCGGGTTCAAGTCATCCACGGCAATGAAAAGGACGTTGGGCTGCGCTGACCGACTGCTGTTGTCCCCTTGGGCCACACTCTGCCAACCAACAACAGTCCATCCAATCATCATCAACAGAAATCGGTTCATAAACGCTCCTTGTCTTAATGGCCGGGCGCTTCATCTCGTCCGCATGTGCTCTGTGACCTGTAACGTCGCTGATTGCGCGGTAGCGGCGTCCCACCATCTCGTTCGGAAAACATGATCCAGCCGGCGGCTATTGGATTTGTCGAGTAAAGGTGTTGATGATCTGGAGGCCGGCCTGGTTGGCGGCGTCCACGACGCTGATGACGACATCGAGCGTGGTTTTCTGGTCGGCGCGCAGTTCGAGAACAACGTCTGGATTCTGCGCTTTGGCAGCGCGGAGCTTGTCGGTCAATTGAGCGAGTTCGACGGGCTGCAGGTTTAGAAACATCCGCCCGTCGGGCGCGATGGTGAGCACCAAGCCCTGTTCGCGTTTGACTTCCTTGCCGGTCTTGGACTTGGGCAACGTGATTTGCAC
>JAOACV010000090.1 GCA_026417675.1 Verrucomicrobiia bacterium | reverse complement strand
CAAGCAGGTTCTTCTTCGCGTGCGGCAGTTTGGGCGGCTCGATGATGTCGTAGAGGGTAGAGAGTAAACTGATATGCCGGCGAGCGCCGCTCCCGCGTCTCGCAGAAGCCGCCTTCGAGAAAACCTTGCCGACAGTTTCTTCTTCATCCGGGGCCCTTCTGATGCCTGGAACCGGAGTTCTCCGCCCATCGCAAGATTGTCGGCAAGGGTCAAATCCTGTAGCCTGCGGCCGGTTTCCAATCAACGGCAATGGTTTGATTCTTGTTGTCCGACACAACCGGCTTAATGAATATGAAACGAGCGGGCATCATACTGGCATCCTGGCTGGCGTGCGTTGCGTGCGCGTGGACGCGCGAGACAGACGTTTCCGGCGTGATCACGATCTCTGTTTCCCCCGCCGCGCCGTCGAACGTTTACATCATCGAGATCGCCCAGCGCGCCGGCTGTTTCTACGACCAACAACCGCCCGGCCAGACGGGCCGAGGGCGCGTGCTTGTGCTCGCCGGCGAACACAAGCTCACCAACGAGCAACGCGACAAACTCGCCGCATTTGTGGAGAACGGCGGCGCCTTGGTGTCGCTGGGCGGACTGCACGGAATGCAGAAACTGTTCGGCGCGGAGCCGGTGGCGTCGAGCACCAACAAGACTTGGGGCGCCTGCAACGTGCAGCAACTCGGCGAAGGCTACCTCGATGTGCGGCAGTCGCGGCATCCGGTGTTTGCCGGCCTGAAAAGCTCGCTGCATTTCTTCGGCGGGCTGGCGGGGCGGGCCACGTCTGCGAAGGCCGCCGGCAGCGTGCTGGACCGCCACAGGCGGACGAAGAAGCTGCCGGTGTTGTTGGAGCGGCGGGTCGGGCGCGGAATGGCGTTGTTGATAGCGCCGGACCTGCTCAACAGCATCGTGCACATCCAGCAAGGCATTGCCGTATTACGCGATGGCACGCCGGCGTTCGACGGAACGATGCCGGTCAACGACGGCGCTCTGAAGACCGACGACGGCCAAGTGCTGGACTGTGATTTCGACCGCGTCGCGCTGGCCAAGGGGGAGGCGCCGGTGTTCCTGTATCCGGTCGCGGACGAGTTGCGGCTGATCATCCTGCGCGCGATCCAATACGCCGCGCGGGCGGTCGGCCAGCAGTTGGTGCAAATCGCTCCGTGGCCGCGCGACGTGCCGGCCGTGGGGTGCATCAGCCACGACAGCGATGGCAACAGGCCGGATCAAGGTTGGGCGCTGCTGGAGCAGGTGAAGAAGGCCGGCATCCGCACGACGTGGTGCATGATGTTTCCGTGCGCCTATCCTCGCGCGCTTTACGACGCGGTGCGGGCCGCAGACTGCGAGATCGCGCTGCACTACGACGCCATGAAGAGCGACGCGGATCACCACTGGGGTTTCGACAAACTGCTGAAACAGCTTGACGGGCTACGCATGAACAACGGCGTCACGGAAATCCTCTCCAACAAAAACCATTACACGCGATGGGAGGGGCGCCTGGATTTCTTCCGCTGGTGCGAGCAGGCCGGGCTGAAGACCGACGGCACGATGGGGCCGAGCAAGCAGGGCGGTTGCGGTTTCCCGCGCGGCACCTGCCAGCCATGGCGGCCGTTGGACGACGAAGCGGCGCCTCCACGGTTTCTGGAGGTCTATGAAATCCCGCTGATCACGCAGGACCTCGACATCCATCTGCCGGCGAAGCGCGCGCCCCGGTTGCTCGACCAAGCCGTTGCGCACGGCGGGCTGGCGCATTTCCTGTTTCATCCGGCGCACATCCAGAAGCCCGGCATGGCCGACGCGATGCAAACGCTGGTGAAGGAGGGCCGCCAGCGGGGCATGGAATGGTGGACGCACGCGGAGGTCTGGCGTTGGGAGACGGCGCGCCGCACCGTGCGGTTGGTCGAGGCGACCGCCGCCGGCAACAAGTTGCGCGTGAAGCTGACGGCTGAACGCCCGCTGAAGGGCGCGACGCTGATCGTGCACGAGCCGGACGGCAAACAGCGCCGGTTGACGCGCGACCTGCCGGCATCGCAGATGGTGGAATGGACCCTGTAGCGCGACAGGCCCCGAGCAAACAAAAGGGAACTTTTTTACGCTTGCCCCGGACCGGCGCGCGACTACGCTGCCCCTCCAAGCACGATGAACATATGCACGACGACACGGCGACAACATGCCAGAGGTTGACTCGACGGCGGTTCCTCGCCTCGCTCGTCGCGGCAGCCGGGGCGCGCTGCTTGGCCGTGGCCCGAGAACCCGTCGCCGAGCAGCCTCGGCGACATTCGATCCTCGTTTTCTTCTCGTGGAGTTTTCGCAACATCGGCGACATCGCCATCACGCCGGGACTGTTGCGCCTGGTGGAGAAACACATCCCCGGCGCCGAAGTGACGGTCGTGGCGCACGGTTCGCTGGAGCAGTATCGGCAATATCTGAAAGACCGCTTTCCCAACTGCCGGCTGCTGGCCAATCCGTTCAAGAGCGGCAAACCGCTGCCGCAGCCGTTCCGCGAAGCCTTCGATCGCGCGGACCTGATCCTCTACAACTCGGGCACGACGTTGTCGTTCGGACGATGGGATCGCGACTGGAACCGCACCATCCCGCTGGCCATGCCGCTGTTCATGGCGCGCGACGCCGGCAAACGCTACGGCATCTACTGCCAGACGTTCGATCTGTTCGCCCCGCCCAGCGACGTGTTGTTCAAGAAGGTCCTGGCCGACGCGGCGTTCGTCTTCGCCCGCGACGGCGACTCCATCGAGTATCTCAAGAGCATCGGTCTGGCCCCGCCGGGGCTCGAGTTCGGCCCCGACAGCACGTTCGCCTTCGATCTGCGCGACGAACGGTGGGCCGACGCGTTCATGGCGCACCACCGGTTGGAGCCGCGCAAGTTCATCACGCTGACCATCCGCTCCAAACAGGGCGGATTTCTGGACGATCGGCGCGAGCAACTTCACGCCGCCAAGCTCCGCGATCTGGTGGCGCGCTGGGTCGCCGAGACCGGATTGCCGGTGCTGGTTTGCCCCGAAGTGGACCTGGAGATTGAGCCGGCCAAACGTCTGATCGTGGACCCGTTGCCGGAAGCCCTGCGGCGGCACGTTCGCTTCAAGGACGATTTCTGGCTGCCCGATCAGGCGTTTTCGGTTTACGCGCGCGCCCGCGCGATCGTGAGCATGGAGATGCACTCGATCATCCTCGGTCTGGCCGCCGGCACGCCGGTGATCCACCCGCGTTTTGTCGAAGCGGGCCGCAAGGCGTGGATGCTTCGGGACCTCGGCGTCGAGGAGTGGCTGTCGGACGTGGACCGCGATTCGGCGGAGAAGATCACCGCGCCGCTGTTGGAAATCCACCGCGATTACGACGCGGCCCTGGCCAAGGTCCGCAAAGCGATGGAGTTCGTCCGCCGCCGCCAGACCGAGACGATGCAGGTCGTGCGGAGAACCTTGGAGAAATAGAAACTCGTATCCTTCCGTCCCTTCAACCCATGAAACAAATCACATCTGCGCTCCTCTTTTCCTTCACGCTCTCTCTGACCGCGGACGCGGCTGAAAACTGGCCCCGCTTCCGCGGCCCGGCGGGTACCGGCCACCATGTCGGAGCGCCCCTGCCGACAAAGTGGGGGCCTCAAAACATCCTCTGGCGCGTCGAGCTGAAAGGCGATGGACACTCGTCGCCTGTCAATTGGGGGCACCGCATCTTCCTCACCACCGCGACCGATCAGGGGCGCACGCGCTTCGTGCTTGCCCTCGACGCGCGCGACGGGAAGCTGCTATGGGAGAGGGCGATTTCTTGCGATTCACCGGGCAAGACGCACGGCATGAACAGCTTCGCGACGCCGACCTGCGTCACCGACGGCGAGCGCGTGATCGCGTTCTTCGACCGGGCCGGCATCCACTGCTTTGACCTCGACGGAAAACCGCTTTGGTCGCAAACGCTCGGCGAGTTTCCCGGTCCCTGGGGCGTTGCCGCATCCCCGATACTTGTTGGCGACCGGGTCATTCAGAACTGCGACGCGCAAGGCCCGTCTTCCATCGTGGCGCTCGACAAAAAGACCGGCAAGATTCTGTGGCGCACTCCGCGCGAGGACAAACCGATGGGAGGTTGGAGCACGCCGATCGAAATCCGAGCGGGCAATCGTTCCGAAGTGGTGGTCAACTGCCAAACCGGCCTCGACGCCTACGACCCCGCCACCGGCAAGCCGCTCTGGAACTGCCGCGGCTTCAACGGCCGGGGCGAGCCGGTGCCGGAGTTCGCCCACGGCTTGCTGTTTGCCGTCAACGGCCTGCCCGGCGACGTTTATGCGGTCCGCCCGGGCGGCTCCGGCGACGTGAGCGAAACCCATCGCGTCTGGCACACGCCGCGTCCCAAGGTCCGCGACGTCGCCTCGCCCATCGTCGTCGGCGATTACCTGTTCGTCATTGACATGAAAGGGATCGCCACGACCTACGAGGCCCGTTCCGGCAAGGTCCTCTGGTCGGAAACCATTCCCGTTGTCCCCGCCTCCTCCACCGCGCAAGGCGCTTCCGGCAAAGCCGCCGCGCCGCAGAAGATTCGCAGCGCGTTCACCGCGTCGCCCATCGAGTCCGGCGGCCTCATCTACCTCAACACCGAATTCGGCGAAACCCTCGTCATCCGCCCCGGCCCCAAGCTTGACATCATCGCCCGCAATTCCCTCGGCGATCGCGCGGGCGAGTTGTTCCGCGCCTCACCCGCGCCGATCAACGGCCGCCTCTATCTTCGCTCCAACCGCGCGCTCTATTGCATAGGCGCCAAATAACGACCGGCAACACAAACTCACACGAATCGGTCCAGAGCGGTCGGTTGGCATCTGCGCTTGCGAAAACGCGGCGGCGCGTCCAAAGAAGCAAAAGGCAAAGGTGTTGCCAAGCAACCACGACCGGCTCGTGCTTCAGCATGTGAAACTTCTGGCGGTTGAGTTCGGTCAAAGCGACCGCGCGCCCCGCGGCTTCCTTCGTAAGCCAGGTCCGCGCGAAGCGTGCTGACTTTCCAGTGATTCCCGGGCTACGCATCACGCATCACGGCATCAACTCCCTCGCCTTCGCCGCAATGTCCTTGCTCCGCATCAGCGACTCGCCGACGAGGACCGCGTTGACGCCGCATCGCGCCAGCCGTTGCACGTCGGCGCGCGTGTGAATGCCGCTCTCGGCGACGAGAATCCTCCGCGCATTCCGCGCCAGGCTTGCGATTCGCTCCGTGGTCGCCAGGTCCACCTCGAAGGTCTTCAGGTCGCGATTGTTGACGCCGATGATCCGCGCGCCAGCGGCCAACGCGCGGTTACATTCGGCCTCGTCATGCACTTCCACGAGCGCGTCCAGCGCGCAATCGGCCGCCGCCTTGAGCAGACGAACCAACTCCTCCTGCTTCAGACACGCCACGATCAGCAGCACGCAGTCCGCGCCCGCGGCGACGGCCTCATAGACCTGCGCTTCATCCACGATGAAATCCTTTCGCAGCAACGGCAGCTTCACCGCTTCGCGGATGCGTCGCAGGTGGTCGAGATGGCCTTGAAAGAACTTCTCATCCGTCAGCACGCTCAAGCACGACGCGCCGCCGCGCTCGTAGTCGCGCGCAATCGCAACCGGATCAAAGTCGGGCCGGATCACGCCCGCCGAGGGTGACGCCTTCTTCACCTCCGCGATGAGCGCCACGCGCCCGTCCGGCCGGTGCAGCGCCGCCGCAAAGTCGCGCCTATCGCTCCGCGCCGCCGCCAGCCGCTTCCACTCCGCCGCGCGCGGTCGCAGCGCCGCGATCTCGGCGCGCTTGTGGGCGATGATAGTGTCGAGAATGGTCATGAGGCTTGACCGCAACGCTGCCGGACAAGCTTCCTTCCGTCAAGCGCGGTGTCGTCGAGCGCCTGCGCGACCGCCACGTTGGCCGTCAACGCGAACCTTGCCGGCCAAGCTTTCGACGGCACGCTCCGCGGCGACCTCCATCTGACGAAACGCGGCGGCGGCGTGGTCTTTGACAATCCCATCGAGTTCACCTGCGGCGCGCTCGGCGGCGATGGCACGTTGTTGACGCCCGTCACTGTCCCCAAGGGCGGCACGCTCACGCCCGGCGGCAGCGCCGGCACGCTTCTCTTGCTGCGGCGCAGACGGACGCGCTGACGAGCGGGGCCTGTAAATCTTGTTGTAGATGGCCGCCAAGGGGCTACACTGGGCGCGATTTCGCACATTCAACAGCATCAACCAAGCTCGAATTCTCAAAATGCCATGAACTCTACAAGTCCACGTCACGACGCATCCATGACTACCCGCCGCAACTTTCTGAAAACCTCGGCCGCCGTGAGCGGCGCCACGTTGCTCGGCGCGCTGGACCCGCGCCGCTTCGCCCACGCGGCGGAAGGAGGGCCAATCAAACTCGGCCTGATCGGCTGCGGCGGGCGCGGCACTGGCGCGGCCAGCGACGCCTTGACGGGCGACTCGGACACGAAGCTCTGGGCTGTGGCGGATGTTTTTGCCGACAAGACCGACCTGGCGGTCAAAACGCTCGCGCCGAAGTTCAAGGATCGGGTGGAGGTGCCACAGGAGCGGCAGTTCGCCGGCCTGAACGGTTATCGCGGCGTCATTGAGAATTGTGACGTGGTGCTCATCGCCTGCGCGTCCCGGTTTCACGCCGACTATGCGCTGGCGGCGGTGAAGGCCAGGAAGCACGTGTTCGCCGAAAAGCCCGGCGCCGTGGATGTCGCCGGCGTGTTGAAACTCTTGGAGGCGGACGAACTCTGCAAGAAAAACGGCACGGGCTTTCTGGCGGGCGTGACCTATCGTTATCATCTCGGCCGGCGCGAGGCCGTGCAGCGGATGCAGGCGGGCGAGATTGGCGACATTGTAGCCATCCAGTGCGAATACCTGCGTTCGCCCTACCGGCTCATCGAGCGCAAGCCGGAATGGAGCGAGATGGAGTATCAGTTCCGCAACTGGTATCACTTCAACTGGCTTTCGGGCGACGACGTGCCGCAGTCGCTCTTGCACAGCATGGACAAAGGGTGTTGGGCCCTGCGCGAGCAGACGCCCGAGACGGCCTTCGCCACCGCCGGCCGGTCGTCCTGCTTCGGCCCGGTGTACGGCGACGTGTTCGATCACGGCGCGATCGTCTACGAGTACGCCAACGGGGTGCGGATGTACGCCAACGTGCGGGCCCAGGCCGGCTGCTATGACGAGGTCTCCGACACCTTCCTGGGCACCAAGGGCCGCTGCTATCTGCTGAAATATCGCATCGAGGGTGAGACCAACTGGCGCTACGACAAAAAGGTGAAAACCAGCATGTACGACGCCGAGCACCAGGCGCTGTTCGCGGCCATCCGTTCGGGCAAACCGATCAACAACGGCCGCTACATGGCCCACAGCACGCTGGCGGCGATCATGGGCCGCATGGCCGCCTACACGGGTCAGGAAATCACGTGGGAAATGGCCATGAACTCCAAGCAGCAACTCGTCCCCGACAAGCTCGATTGGAACGCGCCGCTCCCTGTCGCCCCGATGGCCCGCCCGGGCGAGACGAAGTTTTTCTGAATTTCAAGGACCGGCGGTTTGCGAGCGCCGCAGCCCGGCGCTCCGCGCCTGTTGCGGCGGTTCCAAACCGCCGCCCCTTGAGTTGCTCAGTCCACAGGCATCCCGCTCGCCCGCAACACGGTTTCCTGAACCGCGAGGTCGTGGGCGGGGCCGTATTCGAACTTTTTCTCGCCGCGAATGACCTTCGACAAATCGAGAAACTCGCCGTCGTAGCGCGGCAGCAGCGGCAGCTTGACCTCCTGCGTGCCCTTCTTGAAGCCGGGGCGGTCGCGGCCC
>JAOACV010000909.1 GCA_026417675.1 Verrucomicrobiia bacterium | reverse complement strand
CCCCTGGCGGCTTCGGCGCGCCTCGACGGCCGGCCGGCCCTGCTCGGCGGCACGCCCGTGCGGCAGCAGCCGTTCCCTTCCTGGCCTGTCTTCGACCAGCGCGAGGAGAAGGCCCTGCTGGAAACGCTGCGTTCCGGGCGGTGGTACCGCGGCAGCGGCGACCACGTAAAGCAGTTTGAAGAAGCATACGCCCGCGCCACTGGAGCCCGGCACTGCCTGGCCACCTGCAACGGAACCTCGGCGCTGTTCGTGTGCCTGAACGCGCTTGACGTCCAGCCCGGCGATGAAGTGATCGTGCCGCCGTACACGTTCATCGCCACCGTCAACGTCGTGCTGCGGCAGTTCGCCCTGCCCGTCTTCGTCGACACGGACCCGGAAACGTTCCAGATGGACGCTTCGAAGCTCGAGGCGGCCGTGAGCGATCGCACGCGCGCCATCATCCCGGTGCACCTTGGCGGCAACGTCTGCGACCTCGACCGGATTCTCGACATCGCCCGCCGCCGGAACATTCCCGTGATCGAGGACGCCTGCCAGGCGCACATGGCGGAGTGGAAAGGCCGGAAGGCCGGCACATTCGGCGCGGCGGGCTGCTTCAGCTTCCAGGCCTCGAAAAACCTCAACTCTGGCGAAGGCGGCGCGGTGCTGACCGGCGACGGCGCCCTCTACGAGCGCGCCTACGCGTTTCACAACAACGGCAGCGGGCTGAAGGCCATCGGAACGAACTTCACCTACTCCTCTACCGGCCACAACCTGCGGCTGACCGAGTTCCAGGCGGCGCTGCTGCTGGCGCAGATGACCCGGCTCGACGGGCAGGTGCGCACCCGCAGCGCCAACGGCGCGTATCTGGCC
>JAOACV010000908.1 GCA_026417675.1 Verrucomicrobiia bacterium | reverse complement strand
CGCCCGCAACGCCGGTCGCGTCGGTTGGGGACTCGACCCGCACGTAGCCGACACGGCTGACGGCGATGTTCTGGCTCGGAATCCTTGCGCCGCCCGGCCCGCGCAGGTCGGTGACGCTGACACAGACGTTGGTCATCGCCTTCTGCGGATGGACCACGAGTTGAAAGCTTTCACGTTCGTTTCGAGCGGCGCTGATGCGGATGCGCCCGCCGCGCTCCGCCGGCAGGGGCCGGCTGCGGCTGATCTTGCGCGCGGACTCGCACCACCAGACGCCCACATCGGCTTCGGGATCGCTGAGCCGCCAACCGTAGTCCGCCGCGAACAACCGCGGCACGCTCAATGCCACACGCGCGACAAACACATCCTGTTTGCGTTGCAGGTCGCGTTCGATGAACCGCAGCTCGAACTCGCCGGCATCGCGCAAGTCGTAGTCCAGCTCGATGGTCTCCGCATGGTCGCCGAGCAGTTTGACGCCCTTGCTGGATTTCGAGACGAGCTTCCCGCCGCGCCACAACTCCAGCGTGGCCTGCGCCCTCACGAGCCGCTCGGTGTCATTGTGCAGCCGCCACTGCGTGTTGTGGTCGCCGCCGGGCAACGGCTCGCCCAGCGACTCGCACTTGGCAGCCAGCCCCTTTTCCTGCTGGAGCGTTTCGACGAAATCCGTGCGTCCGCGTCCCTCCGGGCATCGTTCCATCATGGCGGCCTCGTAACTGTAGCCGTGAACCTGGAAGTTGACGCGGGATTCGCCTTCGACGCCCTCGCCGCGCAGCCGCACATAGATGGCCCTGTCTCTTATACACATCT
>JAOACV010000907.1 GCA_026417675.1 Verrucomicrobiia bacterium | reverse complement strand
TGATGAGGTGATTGAGATAGCTGAAGCCATGCTTGGTTTCGTCCTTGACCAGCGAGATTTTCATGTCCGCCCAGAGCCGCGCCGGGTAGTCTGGATGCTGTGACCAGACCGCCAAGGGCCACGGCAGCGCCAGCGCGAACACGATCAGCAATCCCCACCACGGCCGCATTTGCAAACCAAGTTTCCATCGCCGCGACGCCCCCAATTCGATGACGACCGGAATACCAATGATGGCGAGCGCCAGCGGGCCTTTGAAGAGACACGCGAACGCCGTGCAGAGCCAGAACGCCCACCACGCGCGCGATGCCGGACGGGCTTGCTCCTGCCAGCGCCACCAACTTAGCAGCGCCGCGCCGCTGAACAAGCCGAGCCACAAGTCCTGGCTGGGCGAGTGGCACTCGGAGATGAAATACGGCGTCGTTGCCAGAATCAGCGCCGCCGCGCGCGCTGTTTGCGGACCGAACATTCTGCGCGCGAGCGCGAAACCGACCGCGATCATCCCCAGCCCGGCCAGGGCGAAGGGCAGGCGAAACCCGAACTCGTTGCGGCCCAACACCCGCATGCTGGCCACCGCGATCCAGTCGGCGTAGGGAGGTTTGAGGTAACGCGGCACACCCTGCAACTCCGGCAGCAGCCAGTGGCCGTGGTCATACACGTCCGCCGCCGTGCCGGCGAGCCGGCGCTCGCGGATTTCCTCGATGTCGCGCGAGCCGATGAAACTCAGCGTCGCGACAGCGCAGAGGAACGCCACGAGGAGATTGGCGCGTTGGTCGCTGGAAAGCATCGCCATGATTTAGCGCCGTCGACGGGGCAGAATCCAGCCTGCAATCATCAAGCGGCGGTTTGGAACCCCAGGTCTTT
>JAOACV010000906.1 GCA_026417675.1 Verrucomicrobiia bacterium | reverse complement strand
TCACCGCAAACAAAGACCGCCCGTTCTTTCTCAACCTCTGGTGCTACGGCGTCCACGGCCCGTGGGGGCACAAGGTGGAATACACGAAGCTCTTCGCGTCGAAGAAGGACCCGCGCGGCTTGCAGGGCAATCCCATCATGGCCTCAATGCTCCGCAGCGTGGACGAATGTTTCGGCCGCATCCTCGACACCCTCGACCGGCTCGGCCTCACCGAGAACACCATCGTGATTTTCAACTCCGACAACGGCGGCAACACCCACAGCAACACGACCGAGGACAGCAAAGCCGCGAGGCGCCAGGGCAGGGAGGATCCCTTGCTCGCCGACTGGCGCAAGTGGGCCGGCAACCAACCGCCCACCAACAACGCGCCGTTGCGCGACGGCAAGGGCACGCTCTACGAAGGCGGCTGCCGCGTCCCGCTGATGTGGTCTTGGCCAGGCCGCATCAAGGGCGGCGCCACCAACGGCGCCGTCGTCGGCCACGTTGATCTCTATCCAACGTTGCTCGACCTCATCGGCCTGCCGCATCCTCCACAGCAGAAGATGGATGGCGTCAGCTACGCCCGCGTGCTTCGCGGCGACGGCGCGCTGGAGCGAAAGGCGTTCTTCAACTATTTCCCACACGGTCGCAGTCCCGGACGTTGCGGCGGCGTGTGGGTGCGCTCCGGCGACTGGAAACTCATCCGCTGGTTCGGCGTCCCGCCCGGTCAAGAAGGCCGGTTCGAGCTTTACAACCTGCGCGATGACCTCGGCGAGACGAAAAACCTCGCCGCCGCGCAGCCCGCGCGGGTTGGCGGCGGCGACCAGCTCGGCGGCCAGGCGCGAGGCCGGTTCGTTGGCCAGACCCAGGTAGGAGGTGTGGGCC
>JAOACV010000905.1 GCA_026417675.1 Verrucomicrobiia bacterium | reverse complement strand
GCGCTTGATGTCCACGACGATCAACGCGGCGGGCAGTTTCTCCATGCCGACGATGCCGTCGAGGTTCTTGTGGAGACGGGCCAACTCGCGCTTGATGGAAGCGACCTCTTTCTTCGGCATTTTCTCCAGCTCGCCGCTGTCTTGCAGGCCTTTGAGATGGAGGAACCGGGTGACGCTGCGGCGGATGGTGACGAGGTTTGTCAATGTGCCGCCGACCCAGCGCTCGGTGACGTAATACATCCCCGTGCGCGTCGCGGCGTCGCGGACGGCTTCCTGCGCCTGTTTCTTGGTGCCGACCCAAAGGATCTTGCCGCCTTTGAGCACGGTTTTGCGAAGGAACTCGCAGGCTTCCTCCAACGCGGTGATGGTTTTGGAAAGATCAATGATATAGATGCCATTGCGCTCCTCAAAGATGAACCGCTTCATCTTCGGGTTCCAACGCTTCGTCTGGTGCCCAAAATGAACGCCAGCTTCTAGCAAGTCCTTAACAGTTACCGTTGCCAATCGAGCCTCCATCGTTACATCCCGCTGCCGCGCCACGCGCGACCCGCGGAACACCCCGGTCCGATGCCGGGGTTGGGTTGTTGTTATTGTGCCCCTTGTTCCAGCCGAGACCGGATTCCGGGACGTTCAGAGCCGCCTACTCTAGGGATTGGACGGGTTCATGCAAGCAGTTTTTCCGGCCGGCCGCGCGCCGCCTGATGCGGTGGGTCGGGGCGCGCTTCAGCGCGTGGCTGGTCGGGGCGTGGGTGCCGTTTCATGGAGCGCGGCGGCGGATGGTGATGGAGAAAGAGCCGCCAAAGGCGCCGGCCCGACGGCTGTCGGTGCCGGGGGTGATCAGGGAAATGGACTGGAGCAGGCTGAGGC
>JAOACV010000904.1 GCA_026417675.1 Verrucomicrobiia bacterium | reverse complement strand
ACGACGTGGGCCGCGACATCACGCAGCACAATGTCAACGAGTTCATCTCGCGCATCTGGCTGCTGCCGGTCAAGCCGGGCGACAGCTTTCTGATCACCCGCGTGCTGCGCGGCCTCGAGCACTTCAAGGTCCGCAACAACACCTCGGAGGTGGCGGGCGTGCTTGCCTCGCAATCGGCCATTGACGGCAACGCCGTTTCCTCCAGCTACACGCTGGTGAAGGTGTTCATCTGGGCCATCCCGATCCTCGGTTTCATCGGCACCGTGCAGGGCCTCGGCAGCGCAGTGGGCGGGTTCGCGTCGGGCCTCGACGCGGCGGCCGACCTGGCGGTGGTCAAAAACTCGCTCAACAAGATCACCGTCGGCCTGGCGGTGGCGTTTGACACGACGTTGCTGGCGTTGATCATGAGCCTGCCGCTGATGTTCATCATGAGCTCGTTGCAGAAGGCCGAGGACGACCTGCTCAACAAGATTGACGAATACTGCAACGAAAACCTGCTGGCCCGGCTCAAGGACTTTGGCGGTCTGGAGGAACAGGAGAAGCCCGTCACTGGCGCAAACATTCACCAGATCGTGCAGAACGCCGTCAACGCCGCGATGGCGGCGCATCACGCGGAGCTGCAGGCTTATTTTCAGCGGCTGGAGGCCATTGGCGGCACGCTGCGCGAGCACGCCACCGCCGGGTTCAAACAGGCGCAGGACCAGTGGCTGGCCGCGCGCGCCGAGGATCTCAATAAGATCGCCGAGGCGCTCCAGGACATCGGCGAGCGACAGATCGCGGCGATGAAAGAGGTGCAGGCCGCGATGGCCGCCGCCAGCAAGACCACCGAGCAGGCCTCCAAGGCCGCCGTCGCGGGCGAGCAGCGGTTCATGGC
>JAOACV010000903.1 GCA_026417675.1 Verrucomicrobiia bacterium | reverse complement strand
GCATGAACGCCCGCAAGCGTAATCGCATCCTCGACGCGGTTTTTGCGGGACTGCGGCCTGGTGGTGTCTTCGTGAGCGTCGGCTGCGTCCACGCCTGCTGGTTCCCCGGCGCGCGCTGTTACCTCTCGCGTCTGCGCAGCCACTTCTCCACCGTGGTCACGAGTCCCGTGGTATGGGGCAACATGCCCCCGGCGTTTGTTTATTGCTGCCGTTGAGCGCCGTCGGCTTCCGTGCCGCTGCGGACCGGCGCCACGCGTCGAGGCAACCCACATGGTTTGGCTAACAGGACATTCCACAGTCATCTCGCTGACTGTGGCGTTGTTCTTCGTAACGGTGGCCGGTGAGAACCGCGTGTCGGCAGACTCGGCGAAGCCGGGGACGGTCCGCGTCGCCGGCATCGTGCTGAAGTGGATTCGCGGCGACAAGGCCGCCAATTACCGTCGTGCCGAGCCGATGATTCGCGAAGCCGCGGCGGCCGGCGCGAAGATCGTCTGCACCACGGAATGCTTCCTCGACGGCTACGCCATCGCCGACAAGAACATCCCGCTGACGACCTATCGCGCGTTGGGCGAGCCGATCCCGGCCGGCCCATACTACCGCCGGCTGGCGCGGCTGGCGGGCGACCTCAAAATCCTGCTCGTCGCGGGCATGTTGGAGGCCGACGGCGAACACCGGTGCAATACCGCGGCGATCATCGCTCCTGACGGTCAACTCATCGGCACGTATCGGAAGCAGTTCCTCGAGCATGAGAGCGTGCGCAACACCGCGGGCACCGTGTCGTCGGTCCATGCGACGCCGTTCGGCCGTCTCGGCGTGATGATCTGCGCCGACCGCCGGGACCCTGCCATCGTCCGGCGCTTTTGCGAATCCGGCGCAAAGTCTGTCTCTTAT
>JAOACV010000902.1 GCA_026417675.1 Verrucomicrobiia bacterium | reverse complement strand
ATGTGTATAAGAGACAGGTCCAGTATGACAGCCTCATAGAACTCTCCCACGAGAAATTCGCCGTGCCCGGCCTCGAACTCTACAAACTCGCCAAGCCGCTGATGGGGCCGGTCCAGTTCGCCAACAAACTGGACTGGACCTGGTATGAACTCTGGCACCACGAAGGCCGGCGCGCCCGTCACGGCGCCTCGATGATGGGGCCCGACTACACGCATTGGCACGGCACCTACGAGATCGCCAAACACTTCTACACCAAGATGGTGCCCGAACTCGAAGAGCTGGTGCACAAGGGCAAGACCTCCGGCGACGAAAAGAAAAAAGCCGCCGCCGAGGCGCTGGAGAAGCGGTTGCACGAAGTCCTCAACTCCGCCAACCACAACTGGTATCTGAACAAGATGGATCCGGCCGAGGCCAAGGCCCGCGCCGAGCGCCAGGCCGAGTTCCAGAAACGCTACTCGAAATAGGTCAGCGTCCAGCCAAGTTGCTTCCGGCAGCGGTGTGCCCAGGGGCCGGACGAGCAACACCGATTCAATCCTCGAAACCGAGTGCCGGGTGTGCTACGAACGTGCGCGCAAACGCACCATGGCTGACTGGCTGCACAATTTTCTACTGGCCTGGATTCCGTTGTTCGTGGCGCTAAACCCGCCGGGCAAGGTGCCGATGTTCCTGGGCATGACCCAGCACGTGGACTCGGCGCAACGGAGGCGCCTGGCCCATCAAGCCATTGCGACAGCGGCCGCCGTGGCCGTGGGTTTCATGTTTTTGGGAAGCCTCATCTTCGGCGCTCTCAGCATCACAGTGGCGGATTTCCAGATCGCCGGCGGGTTGATCCTGTTGATCCTGGCCAGCCGCGATCTGATCGCCGTGAGAGAAGCGCACACGGCGACCGCCGAAGACTTCGGTGTGGTGC
>JAOACV010000901.1 GCA_026417675.1 Verrucomicrobiia bacterium | reverse complement strand
ACAACGGCCCGCGCTCGACGCCGGTGGTCTCCGACGGGCGGGTCTATACCTTCGGCGCGGAAGGGCGGTTCACGTGCTTCGACGCGGAGACAGGCAAGCAGATCTGGCAGCGCCATCTCAACGAGGAATACAAGGTGGAGCAGAACTTCTTTGGCGTCGGCAGTTCGCCGTTGCTTGAAGGCAGGCTGCTGCTTGTCAACGTCGGCGGGACGCCGGAGGCGGGCGTCGTCGCGCTCGACAAGGACACCGGCGCGACCGTCTGGAAAGCGACGTCCGAACTCGCCAGCTACGCGACGCCGCTCTGCGCGACCATCGGCGGCCAACGCTACGGGTTTGTGTTTGCGCGCGGCGGGCTGGTGTGTCTGGAACCGGCCACGGGCAGGGTGTTCTGGCAGTTCCCGTTTCGCTCGAAGCTCTACGAGTCCGTCAACGCCGCGTCGCCTGTCGTGGTCGGCGATCATGTCTTCGTCACGGCATCCTACAACACCGGCGGCGCGCTGCTGCGCGTGCGCAAGGAGGCCGGCGAAGTCGTCTGGCGCGGCCCCGTGATGTCCTGCCACTGGGCCACGCCGATCTGGCGCGACGGCTACATCTATAGTTTCAACGGCCGCCACGAGCATGGAACGACGCTGCGCTGTGTGGAGTGGACCACGGGCAAGTTGATGCGCGACCAGCCGGATTTGGGGCGCGGCTCGATGATTCTCGCGGACGGCCGGTTCATCGTTCTCAGCGAGCGCGGCCGGCTCATTCTGGCGGACCTGCGACCCGATCGGTTTGAGGAGATCAGCAGCGCGCAATTGCTCGACTACCCGTGCTGGATCGCTCCGGTTCTTGCCAACGGCCTGCTTTACATCCGCAACGAGTCGCAGTTGTTGTGTCTGGACCTGCGGGCGCACAGGTAGCAGGGGCTTGCCAAAGTCAGGACG
>JAOACV010000900.1 GCA_026417675.1 Verrucomicrobiia bacterium | reverse complement strand
GCGGGACCGCGGATGGGTCGCGGCGTGTGCTCTTCGCGGGCCGCGCGCGCGGCCAGCTCGAACGCCGCCTTCAACTGCGCCGCTTTGGCCCGGCCAATGCCTTTGATCTGCCGCAGATCGTCCACAGAGGCCCGCGCGAGACCCTGAATCGAGCCGAACTGCGCCATCAGGTCGTTGGCGATTTCAAGCGCCGAGCGACCACCGCGGCCCGTGCGCAAAAGGATGGCGATGAGTTCCGCCGTGCTGAGCCGGTCCGCGCCGAGCTTGTGCAGCTTTTCGCGCGGCCGCTCATCCGCGGGCAAATCGGTCATGCGGTAGGTCACGCCGCGCATCCTACCGCCCGCTGCGCGGACTGAGAAGCCTGTAATGCGTCTCCGCAAGACGGCGAATCATTACCGGAAGCTCGTCGCAACGCTTGAGAAGCCTTGCGTGAACGAACTTGGAAGTCCGTTTTGCGGTTTGGTTCGCTGACAACACTTGCGGCCTGGGATTGTCCACATGACCGGCGTCGCGCCGGTTCTTGCCGGGACGGTTGAGGCCGCCGAGGTCTTCGCGGGCCTTGTCGGCCGGCGGCCAGGTGAAGGCCATCGTCGCGCCGGGCGCCGGCGGCAGCGGCCACGCGCTGCGGCTGCGCAACGCAAAGCCGAGCCGCGCCGCGCAGGTCAGCATCCGGCGGCCGTTCCCGTTGCGGAAAAACCTTGTGCTGTCCTTCGACCATCGCGAGGAGATCGAAGCGGGCGGCGAGGCCGCTTATCTTGGCGTGCTCTTCTACGACACCGCCGGAAAGTCCTGGTTCAACCGCGCCGATTTCGGGCCGCAATGGAAGCACGCCGAGATCGCGCTCGGCGAGATGCGCAGTTCCAGCGGCGGCGTGTTGTCCCTCGGCAAGATGATGGAGCGCATCAGCCTCTACGGACGCGCCAAGGGCGACACGAAGG
>JAOACV010000008.1:15844-16089 GCA_026417675.1 Verrucomicrobiia bacterium | reverse complement strand
CCGCCGAGGCCGCGTCGAAATCGCCGAAGTGCGCCTGCGCGAAGCCGAGGTAGCCGTAGAAGCTGTTGATGACGATCTTGAAGGTTTGCTGGAGGGCGTCGAGATGATTGCGCGCCGCCTCGTCCCTCGCCTCGCGCAACGCCGCCTTGGCGCGCAGTCGGAAGCCGCGCAGGTCGCTGAGCAGCGAGCGGTAGATGCCCAGTTCGTCCTTCTTCGGCGCGATGTCGAACGCGAGGATGACACTG
>JAOACV010000008.1:0-15834 GCA_026417675.1 Verrucomicrobiia bacterium | reverse complement strand
TACAGCGACGCCACATCGCAGTGCCAGACGTTCTGCGCGACCCCTTCGTGGAAGATGTCGGTGTAGCCGCCCTCGTAGGGCCGCGCCGGTTCCGGCCTCGGAATGGCGTGGCGCCGGTGCAGGTATTCGCGCACCAACAACGCGTCAATCTTGGTCGCGTTGCCGCGCACGACGATGTTCTGGTAGGCATAGGGGAACATTTGCGCCTGCACGAAGTAGCTCGGACTCAGCAGAGCTGCCAGTGCGCGCGTCTCGCGCACGTCGTCGAGCGCGTAACGCGCCAGCTTCTCCAGCCCCGCGGCGCCCGCTTCGGCCAGCTTTGGAATCTCCGACGGTTCCAGATACGTCCGGCCCTTCGACGCAAGCCCGAAGTGTTGCGCCACCTCCTTGAGTCCGAAGCTTTCCAGTTCGCGGGTGCTCACGTCGTAGAACTGCGCCAGCAAATATGTGTCCACGACGTGCCGGCCGAAGATCTCGTATTTCGGGTAGTGGATCGTCCGCTCAGCGATCTGCACGCGCGAGGGATACGAACCGGGCGCCGAGCCGTCGCGGCCCACCGCGAGCTGGATGCGGTGCCGCCTTGCGCGCGCCTCGATGTAGGGCAGGTCGAACTTGAAGAGGTTATGCCCCTCGATCACATCCGGGTCGCGCACCCCCAGGATCTCGACCAGTTGCCGCAGCATCTCCTTTTCGTCACCCGTCAGCGTCGTCTCCCAGCCGGTGTTGTCGGCGAGCGCGATGAGAACGATCCGGTCCTCGGCGCGCTCGGCGCTGGAGAACTCGTAGCCCTCGCCCGTGCAGGTCTCGATGTCGAGTTGCAGCCGTCGCAGGTCCTCGAACTGCATGCCCTTGAACGACGTTTGCCCCGTCCGCATCAGGTGCTGCGCGATCGGGTCGTTTAGCCAGTAAAACGGCGCATCCGGACTCGCCGGCGTCGAGTTCGCGACCTGCGTCAGGTGTTTGCGCGCCGACAGAAAGTCTGCCCAGGACCGGAATGTTACGAGATAGCGCAACTCGCCGCTCCCCTGGAGCTGCTCGATGCGCGCCTTGCCCGCCCACGTGTTCAGCAGCGCCGCGTCGGCCAGCCACAGGAACGGCTCGAACGCCTGCGCGACGCTCTTGAGCCTGCTGTCCTCGCGCAGAAACACGCGCACCGTCCTGTCATCACCCGGCACCAGTTCCGCCGCGATGATGCCGGTCCGGTCGTCACGCCCGAACAGCACGGGGTTGTCGTGCAGAGACGCCGTCGGTTTCATGATGCGCAGACTATAGAGGAAAACGCGCGCCCCGTCTCGATAGAAACGAGGCGGAGCCGTTGCCGCATCGTCCAGCCATTTGGTCGGATGAAATCGCGTTCGGAGAACACCCGCCGCCCTGGACTTTGCACGGGCCGCGCACTCAAGCCGGCTCTTGCTGGGTCAGGCAGTGGAGCGTGCCGCGCCCCAGCACGAGGTCCACGGCATGAATGCCGATGACGGGACGGTCGCGGAACAATTCGGCAAGGATGCCCAGTGCGACGCGGTCGTTGGGGTCGTTGAAGGTCGGCACGATGACGGCGGCGTTGCAGATGTAAAAGTTGGCGTAGCTGGCGGGCAAACGCCGGCCACTGAAGACTAGCGGCGCAGGCATCGGCAACTCGACGACCTGAATCTTGGAACTGTCTTCGAGCCGCAGGTCCCGCAGCCGCTCGCGATTCTCAGCCAGCGGCCGATAGTTGGCGTCCTTCGGATTCTTCTCCTGCGCGAGCACCACGGTGGTGGGGTTGACGAAGCGGCAGAGGTCGTCCACGTGACCGTGGGTGTCGTCGCCGACGATGCCCTGACCCAGCCAGAGAATGTTGGTGACGCCGAGGAACTCGCGCAGCGCCCGCTCGAAATCCTGCTTGCTCAAGCCAGGGTTTCTAACCTGCGTCTTCGGGTCGAGGTAGCATTGCTCGGTGGTCAACAGTGTGCCGCGGCCGTTGACGTCAATGCCACCGCCTTCGAGCACGACGTCGCGGCCATCCACGCGCGCATGGAACAGCCTGCGGCCAAACCGTCGCGCTGCCAGTTCGGGAATGCGGCGGTCTTTGCGCCAGTGACTGTCCTTGGCCCAAGCGTTGAAGTGCCAATGAACAATGGCTTTCTCGCGGCGGCCGCGGCGGTCGGTGACAAAAATCGGCCCGCAATCGCGCATCCAACTGCGGTTGGTGGGAAATGGTAGCATCTCCACCGCGCGCGCGTCGGCGCCGACGGCCTGGATCACATGCCTCGCGAGCCTCGCCTCCGCTTTGGAACTGACGCAAAGACGAACTTTCTCGCCCGCGCAGATCTTGCGGATCATCTCACCATAAACCCACCGAACGGGTTCCAGCTTGCCCGGCCAGTCTGCGGCGTGATGAGGCCAAGCCAACCAGGTGGCCTCATGACGTTCCCACTCCGCAGGCATGGCAAACCCCTGCGCGGCGGGCGGCTGTTCGATCTTGTCGGACGACTTGGTCATCGGGTCGCCCGGAGCCTACACGATTCCGAGCGGTTGTCCAATGCGGGGAATGTCGGACTGGCTAAGGGTTGGTCCCATGGGCGATGGGCGCAATGGACTCGGAAGACCGTTGTGCGGGCAGATAATACAAACGGACTTCCAAGTCCGTTCATCCAGCGGTGACTCACAGACGCGCGTCTGGCGAGGACCCCATCGAAGGCTGGCCCTTATCGGGCTGGCAACGTTGTCGGCGATTATCGGCAGGCGGGCGTCTTCTCACCCCGCTAAATCCTCTGGAGATCAGCGACGTGGCCGGCCGTCAACCTCCCGGTTCGGTTTCAGCAACCCCAGCGAAGCCATGAACGCCTCGGTCTTGCGCAACGTCTCCTCGTAGAGCGCGCGGTCGAACATCAGGTAGCCGTGCTTGCCGCCTTCGTGAACGACCAGTTCGCAGCGATTGCCGGCCTTCAGCATCGCGCCGTGGAAGGCCTGCGCGCCTTTGAACGGTGTGACCGTGTCGGCGGTGCCGTGAAAGATGATCGTGGGCGGCACGCCCGGCTTCACACGATGCAAGGGTGAGATCTCCTGCCAGCGTTCGCCGATCTTCGCGTTGCCGTAGCCTGCCTCCGAGGTGTCAATGACGGGGAAATACAACACCAGCGCGTTCGGCACGCACGACACGCTAGTGTCTTCGTCAGGCTCATCCATGCCATCGAACAGCGCGGTGCCCGCCGCGAGATGGCCGCCTGCCGAGCCGCCATTGGCGACGATCCTCTGCGGGTCAATGCCGAGTTCGGCCGCGTGCGTGCGGACGTAACGCATCGCCGAGCGGCCGTCCTTGACGCAATCGAAGACTGTCACGCCGGACTTCGGCTTCGCGAGGCGGTATTCGATGCTAATGGCGACCATGCCAAATTTGGCAAAGTGTGCCGCGAACGGATACTGCCGCCGCGGCGACAAGCCCGTCCAGCCGCCGCCGTGGATGGTGAGAAAACACGATCGCCGGTCGCCGGCTTTGTGGCCCGGCGGCTCGAAAACGTTCAGATGCAGCTCGCGGCCGGCGACTTTTTTGTAAACGACCACCCGCGTCGGCTCCAGTTTCGCGGCCATCTGGTTGATGAAATCGGATGACTGTGACTGCGCGGCGGGCGGGTTTCCCTTGCGAAGCGCCAGCCGATACCACGCCGACTCGACGGGAAAAAATTGCGAAAGGTAGAGCCGGTCGTAGCGGTAGTGCGTGATGACGTTGAGGATCGCGTCGCGGTGTTTCGCCACAAGGTCATCGTCGGGGCAGAGCGTCACCACCCAGGCCGCGAAGCACGGCTCGCGCAAATAATCCTTCTCCAAGCGCAGCCGCGGCGAGTGGCGGCCTTGAACGCGCAGGCCGGCGTTGGCCACCTCGACCGTTTCCGCTTCGCTGTGCTGCGGCTTCCACACTTCGTTCATCACGCGCCAGTCGTGCTCGAAATGCTCCTTGCCGTGGACATCGAACTCGCGACAGAGCGGCAGGCTTTGCGCGGCCAGTTCCGCGCTCGCCCGCAAACCCTGCGCGTAGGCGGCGCGTAGCGCGGGGTCGGTCTCCATCTCCCACAGCGCGCGCAGGCAGACAACGCCCTCCGAGCCGGTCCACGAGTGGCGCTTGCCTTGGGCGGGATCGAACACCATGCCGGCGCGGCAAATCTCCAAGCGGCTGCGCCCGGCTTTGCCGACCTTCTCGTTTGCGGCGGCGAGATAGCGTTGCTGCCACTGCGCGTCGCCGGTGAACTCGCGCATTGCTTTCATCACGAACAGCAATCGCGGCGCGCCTTCCCACGTCGGTTGGGTGAAACTGCCGCGATATTTCGATGGCCCGCCGTCGCACGGCATCCGCCAGCCGTTGGTGTCGAGCACTTTGACCTGCTCGCAGAACTTCTCAATCAGCCGACCGCGCTCGGCCGGATCCGCGATGCCCTCGCGCACGTAGCGCCAGAGGCCGTAGAGCCAGGGTGTGGTCTGGTCGTTGGACCCCATCGGATAGGTGGTCTTGCCGTCGGTGGCCACGCCGCGCGCAATGAAGCCCGGCGTGTTGCCGAGCGAGGAGAGGAACAGGAGGCCTTCCACGAGCCGCCGCGCCTTCTGGCGGTCGGCCTCGTTGCGCGTGAGCTTCCAGCGATTGACCATTGCGTCGAGGTAGAGGCCGTTGAACATCGGCCCGTCCTCGATCGGCACGCCCCAGGAGAGCGCGCTGGGCTTGTGCTCGCGGCAATCCTGCGGCGTCGGACGGATGATCCGCCCGTCGAGGTCGCAGTAGTCGAGCAGGACGTTGTGTTCATCAACAAATCGCCGCCAGAGCTCCGAGTGGGCCTGTTCAACGGCGACCTGGGCGGCGATCCGGCAGGCTGGTTGAGCGGCGTCGGCATTGAGCGCCGCGACAAATGTCGCTGCCAGGAGTGGTGGGCAAGTCAACACGGTTTGTTTGTGCCTCAGAGTCCAAGCAGTTGTTTCACCACCGCCATCGTCGCGGCCTGCCGTTGTTCGACGAACGCCATCGCCTTCCTCACCTTCGCGAGTGCGGCGGGATAGTCCTGGTGGATGGCGAAGAGGGTCTCCGCCATCTTCGCCGCGGGCGTGGAGTCAAACTCCAGCAGCCACTCCGGCAGGCCGATGTCCTTGAACATCCAGCATTTCGGGCTGTGGAATTCGGAGTAGGTGTGGAGGATGGGCGTGCCGTTGGCCAGCGCGATGATGAGCGAGTGCGGTTCGTGGCAGACCGCGGTGTGGGCGCGCGCGAAGACCGAGGCGGCTTCGTCGGCGTTCCAGAAGTGGTCCAGATTGAGGACGTGCCGGCGGATGTCCTCCGGCAACGGGTCGTGCAGGAGCCGCTTGTTGTGCTCCATCTCTTTCTTCACTTCGGGCGCAATGAGCACCTTCAAGCCGGTCCGTTTCACCCAGCGCGTGATGAGGTCGCGATACACCGCCGCGCGGCGCTCGTCGTCGGCG
This sequence comes from Verrucomicrobiia bacterium, assembly GCA_026417675.1. Lineage (GTDB taxonomy): Bacteria > Verrucomicrobiota > Verrucomicrobiia > CAIQCK01 > CAIQCK01 > JAOACV01. Next base: position 10,395 of record JAOACV010000008.1, on the reverse strand, counting down.
ATCTGTGCCGGCGTGGGATGCAGCGGGTTGAGCTTGGGCGTCCGGGGGTCGTCCACGCCGGGCAACTTCGCGGTGTTGGTGCGCAGTTGGATCGTGATGAACTTCCGTTCTTCCAGTCCAAGCTTTTTCATCGTGGCCAGGCCCCGTGCCTCGTCGCGCACGTCAATCCCGAAGCAGCCATCCGGGCCGAACTCCAGCACGGGCGGCTTCACGCCGGCTTGGCGGAGGATGTCGAGGGTCTTGCTGTCGCGGCAATAGATGAACGCCGCGCCGTTGAGCAGCGCGATGCGCCCAGCCGCGCCCTCGCCCTCGACCATGCTGGGAAAATAGGACTGGCCGTAAAGGCCGTAGGGTTTGCCGATCCTGCGGCAGAACTCCATGAAGCTCGTGTCCTGCCCCATGCCGGAGTTGCGGATGAACAGGTCGCAGCCGCGGATGGCCTCCAGCAGTTTCTCGTCGCGGTCGCTGTTGCCTTTCAAGCTGCCTTGCAGCAACTGCGCGCGCGGAAACCGGCGTCGCAGCATGGCGGTGACGCGTTCGTCGAGCTTCATGGCCCAGACGATGACGCGCACCTGAGGCAAATGCCGCTCGAAGATCCGCAACGTGCCCGGCGTGTGGCCGATGTCGCCGATGTTCACCGTGTCCCATGCCGACTGGAGCAGGAGGGTTTTCGGTTTCGCCGAAGCGGCCAACGCGCAGGAGCCGATCCCGGCGGCGAGAGTTGTAACGAAGCGGCGGCGCGAGGTTGTCATGGGTGAAAGGCGATATTCAGCTCAACGCCCGCTCCTCTTGCCGGACCAGTCCCAAGACTTCAAGTCGTTGCTCCAAGCGATGCCGAGACAACCGTGCGCGAGGAATTTCACCGGTTAGCGTTTGATTTGGTTTCTTGGTTGGCGCCGGGATTTCCAATCCCGCGCCATTTGCACGTCAGCAGCCACGTCCTTGGTTTGCGCGGGGATGTCCACAATGCCTGCGCGGTTGTAGTGCACGGGCTGGATGTATTGGCTGGTGTAGGCGGCGGCGTAGTTTTTCCAGTGACCGAGCGCAGCTTCGAGGTGCTGCACGGCAGCGGCTCGTTGCTTTTCATCGCCGGTTTTTTCGAACAGCGCAAGGTCGCAGGCGCCGCGAATTTTTGCCGCGTAGTAAAGACCGAGGTGCGACATGGCCTCGATGTCGTTGAGCGTGGCGGAGTATTCTTTGGCGCGGGCGGCAGGCGTGACGGTGACCTGCCGCAGTGCGGGCAGCGCTTCGAGGGCATTCGTGGCATTGAGGTGTAGTGTCGCGGCGATCTCCAACGGCGTGACGCCGTTGGGCGGCTTCTGTGCGAGAACGCGATTGCGCCACTCGATGATGCTGAGCACGCCCGCGCCCGGCATGGTGTCGCCCACGATGAAACTGCGCACAGTGTAGAAGCGTCCTCGGCTGCGACAAGCTTCGGGGAACCACTTGATGTCAATGGCGCCCCAGAAGAAACGCGTGATATACGGGAACGTTCTGGATGCCGCTGCCCAGGCTGCCATCAGTCGAGCGGCGTCGGCACCGGGGAACCGCGCTGCGATGAGCCGCTCGAAGGTAGCGGCGCGGAGGTCGGGGTCATAGGCCAGGCGTCCCCAAAGGGCAAAGGACAGCCACATTTTTTGCATGACGGTTTGGCGCGGGCCGTCGGGATTTTTGGTGAGGAAATCGCGGCCCCAGTGGTAGCCGTCGGGTCCCATGTAGAACCCGGTGATTTTGTCCTCGTCGGGGATGGCTTTGATGAAGGCGCGAGCATATTCGTAATCGGCCCAGCGGAAGCTGTGGATGTCGTCGTTGCGGATGGTGAGCCAGCATCGGCGTTTAGGTCCAAGGTGGGGAAGCACCTGCTTGATAAACGGCGGGTTGGGAATGGAATACATGTGCGCGATGGCGTATTTGAAGCTGAACTCCAGCGGGCACGGAAGCTTGGCGAAGGCGCTCTCAATCTCGTCGAGATTGGTCATGTGGAAGCGATGAATGAGGCGGAATTTTCGGGCGGGCGATTCTTTCAAGGCGTCACGAATGCCTTCGCCATAGGTTTGCCAGAGCCACTGTTCTTTTGAGGAGGTCGTTGGAAACTCATCGTCGGGCATCAGTTCGCCGGCGGTGATGCCGAACCCGGCGAGCAGCGGGTAGGTTTTGACCGTTTCGCGGACGCTGGCGCGGAAATATTCGATGGTGCGCGGGGCGGTTTTCTGGCGGGTGATGCCGTCTTTGCCTTCCACGGGGCGTGTGAACACATTCCAGGTGAACCAATAGACGTCCACGCCGCGATCCTTTGCCAGTTGCATCACCTCGCGCCAGAACTGGATTTTCTCGTCCATGGTCATTTTCTTCACGAGGACGGGGTTTCCCGTTTCGTCGGTGGTCTGCACATCCTCCAGCGCCGTATTGGGGAACTCCGGCACTTTCACAATGCTGGGGAACGGATTCATGTTCCAAAGCGAGAGCACGTTGTAGCGGTGGCGCGCCATGTCATCGAGCAGTTCGCGCCAGAACTCGCGGCTCCACATTTCGGCGACGTTCAGCCGCGCGGAGTCGGGCCACTCGCCCGCCTGGTAGGTGGGCGTGCGCACATCGAGCGGAATGTTGAACTTGATACCGCGTTGCGCAATGTGCGGCCGGTGATCGGAGTCTTTCAACGAGCCGAGCGTGCCCGTTCGAATTGCCTCCGCGATATCCAACCCGCCATACATTGCCCCGACGGCATCAGCGCCGCACACAGTGATCGAGCGGCGACCTCCGCCGTCCTGAACGCGAATGCTGTAGCTTTGAGGGGCGGCATAGCTCGGCTTGCCCACGGTGAGCACGATGCGAATTCCAGTAGCGTCGTCCAGCGTCATCCCGCGGGCCAAAGCCTCGCGACGGATCTCCGCAGCAGCAAACTTCCCCGGCTCGCCAGTCGCCGAATCGTTCACGAGCTCAAAACCGCGGACCAGCGGCGCCAGCAGAGCAGTGGCGAGAAGTATGAAGATTTGTTTCATAGTGTGCCTATCGAGACGCTCACGCGGCGGAACGCGCAGGAGCCGATCCCAGCGGCGAGAGTTGTGACGAAGCGGCGGCGCGAGGTTGTCATGGGTGAAAGGCCATCTTCAGTTCAACGCCCGCTACTTTTGCCGGGCCAGTCCCAAGACTTCAGGTCGTAGCTCCAGGCGATGCCGATGCAGCCGTGCGTGAGGAACTTCACCGGCTCCGGCTCTGGCCCGGTGCCGTGGAACACCATCACATACTTGCCGACGCCCGCGACCCGCCGCAGGTCGGCCACATAACCAGCGGTCAGTCGTCCTCGCGCCCAGGGCCAGTCTTTCTGTCCCAGCGTGATCAACGGCCCCGCATCGCTCCAGTTCCGCAAGTCCGCCGACGTTTTCACGCCGACGCCGTTGTGTGGCGAATGAAACATGAGGTATTCGCCGTTGTGCACGAGCACGCAGACGTTTTCGCCCGCCTGCGCGCTGCCCGCGAAGGTCCAAGTCCGCAGGTCGCGCGACCAACTCATACTCACGCCGTTTTGCTTGTAGAAGCACCACCACTTGCCGGCGTCGTCCTTGTCCGGCATCAAATAGGCGTCAATCATCCGCCCCATCTTCTCCACCGGCACGTCGGGGCCTTTCACGCGAATCAGTTCCGGCTCCGACCAGTGTTCCAGGTCGTGGCTGCGCATCAGATACAACCGCGCGGTGGCGTTGCCGTAGAGTTCGCCCTTCGGCTGCGGATAGGTGGACGCGCACAACACCCACTCGCCGCGAAATCGCACGACGCTGCCCGGACTGACGAAGTTCAAGTTCAAGTCGCGAGGCGTGAGCTTCTTCACCGGCGTCCAATGCCGCAGGTCCCGGCTGGTGCTCTTGGCCACGTAGAGATACACCGCGGCCGGCTCGCGCTCCCCGACGGTGAAGAACATATGGAAGATCCCCTCGTGCCACAACAACAGCGGATCGCGGTAACCGATCTTCTCATCGCCCCTGAAGAGGATCGGCGAGGGTAGCGCATCCAGCAACGGGCTGTCGCCTGCGCGACCGCACACAGCAAGGCCACATGCGACGACAAAGTGCGCGAGCCGGCAGATGGCGATGGGAAAGTTCATCAGTCTTGTTGCGTGACAATGCTGGAGCATTGCGTCACCCGATTACTTTCCACCGCTACGTTTGTTGTTCAGAACGACACCTTCGGGGCTTCACGCTCCGGACCTTCTTTGACCTCGAAGAAATCGCGGCGCGGGAAGCCTAACATGCCGGCAATGAAGTTGGTCGGGAACTGCTGGATGCGCGTGTTGTAGCCCATCGTGGTGTCGTTGTAGAACTGCCGCGCGAACGCGATCTTGTTCTCTGTCGAGGTCAGCTCCTCCTGCAACGCGAGGAAGTTTTCGTTCGCCTTGAGGTTCGGATAGGCCTCGGCGACGGCGAACAGCGACTTCAGCGTGCCGGTCAGGAAGTTTTCCGCCTCGGCACGCTCGCCGACGGTCTTGGCGTTGATCGCCATGTTGCGGGCCTTGATGACGTTCTCCAGCGTCTGTTTCTCGTGCGCGGCGTAACCCTTGACGGTCTCGACGAGGTTGGGGATCAGGTCGTGCCGCCGTTTCAGTTGCACGTCAATCTGCGCCCACGCGTTGTCGAGCTGCGCGCGCAACGCCACCAGCGCGTTGTAGGTGGCAATCACCCAGACCAGCACCACCACCGCCACCAGCAGCAGCGCGCCGAACAGCAACACCACAATGCCAATACCGAGTGCCATGCTTATTCTCCTTCGTTTCAGGTTTTGGTTGGACTGCCGAAAAGCTCGTGCAGGAAATCAACGGTGCGGCCCGCGCCGCTCGCCGGCGGGAACATCGCCAGCAACCGCTCCAGTTCGCCCGCGTCGAACCACAGGCCGTGGCCGGCCGGACATCGCTCCAGCACCAGCGACCTGCCTTCCTGCTCGATAGAAATCTCGCTCAGCCGACGGTCGCACCGCGGACAAAGGTATTTACGGTCCCGCGGCGCGCGCCCGGCTTGTTCCAGAAAACGCAGCAGCGGATCGTCCGGCGTCGCGCCCGTGGCGCGCATCAACGACTCCAACTCGCCCGCGTCAAGCCACAAGCCGCGACAGCGATGGCACACGTCCACCTCTACGTCACGCAGACGCGCCAGCAACAACGCCACATCGCACTTGGGACACACGGGCATCATGACAGCAGCCGCGCTTGCCTGAGGCAGACACTCCTTTCTGCCGACCGTCGCTCGCGGCTTCAACCGCGTGGCTACCTACGCTTTGCATGAGGGCCAAGCAAGCCTGAAATGCGCGATCGGTTTGCCGTCCCGGAATAATCAGCGTCCTGGCGGCGGAGTTCACCGTTCAACCGCCTCGTGTAGTGCCGTAGTGCGCCAAAATCTGCAAAATCGCGCTTGCATTCGACTGGCAACCCTGTATTTTTCGCGCCCCTTTTGTCAAAGCGCAGGTAGTTGAAGTGCCCATTTTGTTTTGTCCGCGGGCATGGAGGGCAGGGAGAGCCGCGGTGACATGAGGGCTGGCGATGAGGCCCCGGCGGGTGTCGGGGCCGTGGGATTGCCCCATTGCCGGCGTGACGTGACCCAGCCGGAGCAGGTCGTTCCGGGGCTGGCTGGGTAAGAGGTGTGCAATGCGGTATAGTTGTATTGCAGTGATGATGTGCAGTTTGTTCTTTGCAAGAGTTGGAACGGCGCAGGCGGCGGAATCGGGCAAGACCACCGGTCGGTGGATGATCGTCACCGCTTATTGTTCCTGCGCCAAGTGCTGCGGAGAGCACGCCGCCGGCTATTTTGCCAGCGGCCAACGGGCCTACTGGGGTGGTGTGGCCGCCGATTGGCGGTTGCTGCCCGCAGGCACTGAGCTGGAGATCGAAGGGTATATCGGAGCCTTCAGGGTGGAGGACACCGGGCGGGTTATTAAAGGCTCCCGGCTGGATATCTGGATGCCAACCCATCAGGCGGCGAAGAAGTTTGGCCGCCAGCGTTTATGGGTGACGATCAACACGTCGTAGTGGTGCCAGCCAGCCCGACAGATCCAAGCATGTCACAAACGCCGCAGGGCGCGCGCTCTGCGGCGTTTGTTTTTTACTCCGAAGCACGCCGGTCGCTGTTCGAAGGCGTCTGACGACGGCAGCCAGACAAGAGTATCTGGCTTCCATGACAGCGTTCGGCTAAAGTCCCTGCGAACCGTGCAACGAATCTGTTGTTACTTCGGGCTTTTGGGCGTCACGCTGGCTTGCGTCGCCGGCGCGCAAGAGCGTGTCAGTGTTCCGGCCTCAAGTTCGCTGCTGCGAACCGACCCGGATCTCGACGCATTAATGGAGCAGGCCCGGCAGCTGACCGAGAAAAAGCAGTATGCGACGGCCATCGAGATCTACCAAGGCGTGATCGAAAAAGCGGGCGACCGGGTGATTGCAGTCGGGGGCGCGGGCGAGGGTTTGTTCGTTACGGCGGCTGAAGGGGCGCGGCGGGCATTGCTAAAGGGACCTGACGACCTGCGCGCGGAATATGCGAACCGCTATGAAGCGCAAGCGAGGCAATCCGTAAACGCGGCGCTCGCGACGGGCAACATTCCGGCGTTGCGGCGGCTTTGCGGCCAGTTTCCCGCGACGGCCAGCGCGCAGGACGCCCGATGGTGGTGCGGCGCTCTGTTGGCTGACGCGGGCGAATTTACCGCCGCGGCGGCCATCTGGGACGAATTCGTGGCGCTCCAGCCGACGCTAGGGGGCGGGGCGGACTTGGCGCTGACGTTGACGCAACAAGCGGTTGCACAGGCGCGCGCCGGATTGCTTGAGTCAGCGCGAACGACCGTGCGCCGGCTGGAGCGCGACTTCGGCAAGACCCGGCGCGTCATCGGCGGCGTCGAGCAAAACGTCATCGAGTTCGCGCGGCAGCGGCTGGGTGACGCCATGCGGGTCGTTGAAACGCACGAGATCCCTCCGTTGTTCGCGCCGACGCCACGGTGGGTGGTGTCGGTTGAAAATGCGCTGTCGGGACATGTCGCGGTGACGGACCGCCACGTGCTGGTCCGGTCACCCAGCGAAATGACGTGCGTGGATCTGGCTGCAGGCAAGCGAATTTGGCAGAAGCGCGCACCGGTGCAAGCCGTTGCGGACACGGTCGAGGCGTTTCGCGTTGCGGTGTCCGGCCGGGGCGATCGCGTGACGGCGGATGTCATGCGTCACGCGCCGCAGATTGCCGCCGGCGTCGTTTACACGGTTGAAAACTCGCCCGGCCAGGGGCGGCACATGGAAATCGGCGGCATGTTGGGTGCGGGACCGGGCCGTCTGACGCCGGCGAAATTCGGCAACAGCAGCCAACTGGTCGCGCGCGACGTGGAAACCGGCAACACCATCTGGCGCGTCGGGCGCGGTGACGGGAATGATGATTTTGTTCGGGCGGCTCGTTGGGTCAGCGCCCCCGCCATCGTCAGCGGGCGGCTCTATGTCGTCGCGCTCCACGTGCAGTCTTATCATTTGGTCTGTCTGGACGCCGCGAGCGGGCGGTTGATCTGGCGCGCGTTTGTGTGTCAACGGCCGGAGATGGGTCCCGGATGGTCCGGCGCCGCGGACATGGACCGGGTCAGCGCGCCCTGCGTCGCCGCCGATCGCGTGTTATGCCTGACCAATGGCGGCGTGCTCGCCTGCTTCGACCAGCTCACCGGCGAGCCATCCTGGTTCCGGACCTACGGCGCGGTCTCGGCTGATTCGCGCGCGGCCCTGCTGCGGTCGGTCACGGCGCGCGCCGGCATGGTGGTCAACGCAATCCATCACGCCGACGGCATCGCGGTTCTGGCGCCGGGGGACGCGGAGGAGTTGATGGCCGTCGAGGTCTCAACCGGCCGGCTCTGTTGGACCGCGTCACGCGAGGGCCGGCAACACCTAGTGGGGCTTGTGCCAGCCGACGCGGCGGCCGGCGTCGCGGCGCGTGTGATCATGGCCGTTCCGGGCGCGACGGCTATCGCGCTGGCGGATGGAAAACTGGTTTGGAACGCGGCGCTGGACGGCGTAACGGGCCGGCCGTTGCTGTGCGGGACGACCCTCTGCATGCTCTCGCGCAACCGCGGCATCATCCAATTGGACGCGCGCGACGGGCGCGAGTTGGCCTGCTCACCGCTGGCCGTCGGGGACTCGCAGCATCTCGCGTTGGGCGGCAGGACGGTGCTAATGACAGCTTCCAAAACCCTGACGGCGCTGACGGATTTCCGCGAGGCGTTTGACGAACTGACGCGGCAGTTGGACGCCCATCCTGGCGAGGCGCGTCTTTGGCGTCAGCGCGGTGAACTTAACCTTCGCGTCGGCCGTTTCCGCGAAGCCCTCGACGACCTGACCCGAGCGCGCGCGGAGGGTCGCGCTGCGAAAACCGCCGACCCGGTCACCGATGCGTTGTTGTTCCGGTGCCACATGGAACTGGCCGCGCGCGAGCCGGCCCAAGCGGCCGCCCTGCTGGAAAAGGCGGCGCCCTATGCGAGCACGCCCGCGATGCGCAGCGAACGGTGGCTGCGGCTCGGCGAGAACCGCGCGGCGCGCAAACTGTGGAGCGCGGCCTGCGACGCGTGGCAGATGATTCTGGACACCGAGACCGAGGTGTGGCTCGACCTGCCGGAAACACGACTGGATTCCGACAAATGGCTCGTCCCCGGCCGCGTTTCCAATCGCGCGATGGCGGCGGCGGCCATCGAGCAATTGGCGCGGGAACAGGGAGTTTCGATTTATGCGCGCGCCGAATTGTCCGCGCGGCAACGACTGGCCGCCGCGCTGAAACGCGACGACACGCTCGGTTTGTCCGAACTCATCCAACGTCACCCGGTTGGGGAAACCCAAGAACGCGCTTGGATCGCCCTAGCGGAACGCGCCTTCGGCGCCAAGCAATATGATCGGGCGGCGGACACGCTATCCCGATTCCTGCGCGCGCANCCTGCCGCGCGTCACAAGGCCGATGCGGCGCTTGGTCTGGCGCTTTGCGGCATCCGCACAGAACGCTGGGGCTTGGCGCGGCACGGTCTCGCCTTGCTGGAGGCGGCCGGGCCAAAGACGCGCGCGCATTTTGCCAACGTCAGCGCCACTGCGCAGGAGTTAGGCCGGTCGCTGCAACGCCAGACAGCGGCCCCGGACATAACCAAGCCCGCCCCCACATCGGCCGAGCCGCGCGGCCCGCAGTCGGCGATTCCGGTGACGGCGGTTGGCGGTGTGTTCAATGGGCGGGTGGTTTTTGAGAGAGGCCAGATCGTCCGCGCCGATCAGGACGATAAAATCCTTTGGATGTCCGTCCCGCTGACCGACGGTCGCCGGTCCTCGGTCGGGTCCGCCACCGCGGCGCTGTTGGTGGACACGGTGGCGGTGATGTTTGACCGGCAGGTGGCCGCGCTCGACGCCGACACCGGCAAACTATTGTGGGAACAGCGCGGCATCAACCTCGCCGGGCGCTCCAGCGTCACCACCATCCAGGGCGCGCAGATTATCGTCGGCGGCGGGGGCCGCGTGGTCATCGGCGGGCGAGGGATAGGAGGCTTGTTCATCGCGGAAGGCGGCCAGTCACAGTCGTCGAGCGTGACGTTGGCGGACGTGCAACTATTGAGCATCACAAGCCCGGGCGTGATTGCGTCCTTGTCGCCGCGCCGGGGCGAACCCATATGGTCGGTGGAACTGCCTGATTCGAAGGCGAGCTGGGCCAACGCTTCCACGCGCGTCGAGGGCCGGCATCTGGCCTTGGTGGTCCCCGAAACCTCTCCGCAGGCGGGCAGCCGCGTCGCCGTGATTGACCTGCGCCGCGGCCAACTCAAGGCCATCTGGAACCTGCCGCCGAACACGCCGCAGTTCACCATCCGCGAGGACGGCCGCGTCCAGGTGACTCAGCCGTAGCCACGCAGGCATCTTTGCCCGCGCTACGGCCTGGCCGGCTGGACTTGGATGCGGACCTTGAACTCGCCCGAACCGTCGGCGCTGCTGCGGCTGTCGTGCGCGGCGATGCCGAGGAAAAGCTCGCCGTCGCTCTCGACCTTTTCGTTGTAACGCTCGCCGACCTTAAACAAAGGACCGGTCGGTGTAACCCGGCCGAGGAGGGAGCCTACGAGGAAGTTCTCGTTCCAAGTGCCGTAGTTGGAACTGCCCTCGGGCGTAAACTGCGTGCCACCATAGTTGCGATACGACAGCGTGCCGCTCGCGTTGATGACGAGCCTATCGCCGCGTTTCACGCGAATCCCGGTCGCGATCATCTTGTTGGCCGTCGCGCGCGCCGGCACGGCCACGGTGCGGACCACCGCCTCCGGCTCGCCCTGCGACATGACGGCGAGGTCTTTCTTGGCGACCTTGAGCACGCCAAACTTGGAGTTGATGGAGAGCGTCTCGAACTTCACCGCGCCGACGATGGTGAACGTCGGCGTGACCACTTCATCCTC